>NZ_JBEOSZ010000001.1:381365-470521 GCF_040303285.1 Streptomyces sp. NPDC096046
CCTGCCCCGGACCGGCCTGCCCCGAGGGGACCTGACCGGGTGCGTTGCCCTGCGCGGGGACCGGCATGCCCTGCGGCGGCACGGCCGTACCCGGAGGGGCCGGGGAAGCGGCGACGCCGACCTGGGCGGGAGCGCCCTGCCCCGGACCGGCCTGCCCCGAGGGGACCTGACCGGGTGCGTTGCCCTGCGCGGGGACCGGCATGCCCTGCGGCGGCACGGCCGTACCCGGAGGGACCGGGGAAGCGGCGATCCCGACCTGGGCGGGAGTGCCCTGCCCCGAGGGGACCTGACCGGTGGCGTCCTGCTGCGCCGGAACACCCTGCGCCGGGTCGGCGGACCCCCAGGCGGCGGGCACCGGACCCGCCTGGTCGGGATGCCCCGGCATCCGCGTCCCGGCGCCCTCGGCCGGCTGCGGCGTCGCGACGGCCCGCCGCCGGCGGCCGGTCGGCGCGCTGGTCGGATGCGGCTGCGGCGGAGTGTGATCGGCGGACTGGTCGTGCGGAACGGCGTCGTGCCGCCCTTCCCCGGCCACCCCGTCACCGGCGGAGGCCGCACCGGGAACCGCCACGGCGCCCGGCGTCTGGACCGGGGCCTGCCCCTGGGCGGGCACGGCTCCCGGCGCACCCACGGGAGCGTCAGCGACCTGCTGCCCCTGGTCGGCCTGCGCCTCCTGAGGGGCCGGAGCCGAAGCCGGGGCCGGAGTCTGATCGGCCTCGGCCGGGGGCAGTGCGAACACCGCGCGCGGCCCCGCCGCTTCCTGCGCGGCGGCAGCGGCAGCCGCCCGCTCGTTGGCGGCGGCCAGCGCCCGCCGCCGGCGTCCGGTCGGCTGCTGGGCCTGTTCCGGGGCCGCCTCGGCCGAACCGGCGGACTCACCCCCGGAGGACGCCGCGGGCAGCGCCGGCGGCAGCGCGGCCTGCCCACCGGGTTCCCGCCGGGCGGACGGCGCGGGCACGCCCTGCGGCGGCACGGTTCCGCCCAAACCCGTGTTCGAGGCGGCGGCCCCCGCCGCGTGCTCGGCGGCCGTCATCACGGCCCCCTCGGCGACACCCTGGACGGCACTGCCGACGGCATCCGCATCCGCATCCGCACCCGCAGCCGCGTCTTCGGCCGCGCGCCGCCGCCGCCCGGTCCCGCCGGACGCGGCGCCCTCACCGGACGCCTGTTCCGGAAGGGCGGCCTGTTCCCCGGCGGCCCGGCGCCTGCGCCGCCCGGTGGGTGCGGTCCCGTCGGCTCGGGGAGTTCCGGTCCCGTCGCCCTCTCCACCCGGAACGTCCGCGTCGAGGAAGGCGTCGGTGCTGGACCGCCGTGCCCGGCGCCGCCCCCCGCCGGAGGTCTGCTCGGCGGGTTCGACGAGAGCGAGCGCGGCGGACTCGTCCACCGGCTGGGCGGCGACGGCTCCGGCCCCGCCGCCGATCGGCACCTCGAGTACGTACGCGCTCCCGCTCATGCCCGGCACGTCGTGTGTCTGCAGCACCCCGCCGTGGGCCCGGACGATCCCGCGGACGATGGGCTCGTGCACGGTGTCGCCACCGGCGTACGGCCCGCGCACCTCGATGCGTACGACCTCGCCGCGCTGGGCCGCCGCCACCACGACGGTGTTGTCGAGATAACCGCCCGCCGACACGGGTGTGTTGCCGGTCGCGTCGACGCCCGCCACGTCCGCGACGAGATGCGCGAGGGCGGTCGCGAGCAGCCGGGGATCGACCTCCGCCTCGATGGGCGGCGCGTGCACGGCGAACTGCACCCGGCCGGGCCCGATGAGCTCGACGGCCCCGTCGACCCCGGCCGCGACGACGGCGTCCAGCATCACCTTCGTGCGGGCGACGTTCTCGCTGCCCGCGTCGAGGCGCTGGTAGCCGAGGACGTTGTCGATCAGCGTCGTGATGCGCGCGTAGCCGGCCGACAGGTGGTGCAGCACCTGGTTCGCCTCGGGCCACAGCTGCCCGGCGTCGTCGGCGGCCAGCACGGCCAGCTCGCGGCGCAGCTCCTCCAGCGGGCCGCGCAGCGACCGCCCGAGCAGGGTCAGCAACTGCTCGTGCCGGGCCGCGAGCGCCTCGAACCGGTCCTTCTCCCGCTCCCCGAGCGCGGCGTACCGCTCCTCGTTCGCCGCGAGTTCCTCGGCGTGCCGCTCGGTCAGCTCTTCCACCTCGGTGACGTGCTGCTGGCGCAGCGCTGTGAGCTCGGAGGCGTGCTCCTCGGCGATCCGCTCCAGTTCCTCGGCGTGCCGCTTCTCCGCCGCCTCCTTCTCCTCGACGACGGCGTCGTACGGCCGCCGGTCG
This sequence comes from Streptomyces sp. NPDC096046, assembly GCF_040303285.1. NCBI lineage: Bacteria > Bacillati > Actinomycetota > Actinomycetes > Kitasatosporales > Streptomycetaceae > Streptomyces > Streptomyces sp. NPDC096046. The sequence continues at coordinate 383,645 of NZ_JBEOSZ010000001.1, forward strand.
GTGAAGGTCATCACGGCGCCGACGAGCTGGTCCCCGTCGCGTACGGGCGCGGTCGTCAGGTCGACCGGGACCTTGCCGCCGTTCTTGGCGTACAGCACCTGCCCGCGCACCCGGTGCTTGCGCCCGGAGCGCAGGGTGTCGGCGAGCGGCGAGTCCTCGTAGGGGAAGGGCGAGCCGTCGGCACGCGAGTGCAGCACGAGGGTGTGCAGCTCGCGCCCGCCGAGGTCGCTGGCCCGGAATCCCAGGATCTGGGCGGCGGCCGGATTGACCAGCACGATCCGCCCGTCGGTGTCGGTGCCGACGACGCCCTCGGCGGCGGCCCGCAGGATCATCTCGGTCTGCCGCTGGGACCGGGCGAGCTCGGCCTCGGTGTCCACCGTCCCGGAGAGGTCGCGCACGACGAGCATGAGCAGCTCGTCGCTGGTGTAGCCGTAACCGTCGTAGGCCTGCTGGCCGTTCTCCAGATTCGCACTGGTGACCTCGACGGGGAACTCGGTCCCGTCGGTCCGGCGCGCGATCATCCGGGTGGGCTTGGTCCGGGCATGCGGATCGAGGTGCTCCGGGCGTCGCATGGAGCCGGGGATGAGCTTGGAGTCGAACTGCGGCAGCAGATCCAGCAGCCCGCGGCCCACCAGAGCGGTCCCCGGAGTCTCGAAGGCCTCCAGGGCGATGGTGTTGGCGTTGACGACCGTGCCGTTGGCGTTGACCAGCACCAACGCGTCGGGAAGCGCGTCCAGTATGGCTGCGAGGCGAGCAGCGCCTCGGGATGGCCTGCTGCTCACGAGACGCTTCCTCCCTGTTACCGCACCTTGCCGACCGCTCGGGCCATCTTGCCAACCGTCCCGCGGCGTGTCACGCGAGGGAGTCTAAGGGCTGCGGTTGCGCTCGCGACGCCGGATGAGAGCGAGGTCGCACGAGGAAGTGACACCGAACTGACGACCGAGTAAGCGGAAACGCCCGCCCTCCTGCGACGACGTCGCGGGACCTTCGCGGGACCTTTACAGCGACGGACTTTCTGTACCTTTCGGCGGACCGGCGTGATGAGGGCGGCGAGTGGCGCATACGAGTAGGGGGCGCCGGTCGGCGGACCGGCGCCCCACTGCCTCGCTCCCCCACCGTCCTTCCACGGGCGGACGGCTCAGGCCCTGGTGCCCGCCTCGCCCCCCACTCCCGGCAGCAGCGGCACGAGCCGGTCCCAGCGGGAGATCTGGCAGCCGTCGCGGCGGTCGTAGGTGGCGTCGACGGGACGTCCGGCCCAGGTGCCGGTGACGTGCGCGGTGGCGGGTCCGCCGTACTGCATGGTGCAGAAGCCGCCTTCCGGGGCGGGAGCGAAGACGTCCTGTCCCCACTGCGTGTCCCGCTCCAGGGCGGCACAGGCGCCGTGCGGGTCCGGGTGGCTGCCGCCGTCGGGGTCGCAGTACAGCTCGAACGTTCCGTCTGCTCCGCCGCCGGCGTTACGGACGGTGACGGTGAGGTGATCGCGGTCCGGGCCGTCGCCCGGCCGGGTCGGGAACGACAGGCCGGCCTTGTCGGCCTGGGCATAGGCGGCCGGGGACACCGCCGTCAGGGACCCGGCGGCGGCGATGGAGGCGGCGGCCGTGATGAAGAGGCGCCGCAGGGCGGGGCGGGCGGTGGCCCGGGGAGTGGCACGCAACATGCCCTGCCTAACGCGGCACGGCCCCGGATGTTGCGCGCGGCCCCACGGGCGGAGGCCCGCACGGGCCTGACAAGGCCTTTGCCCCCCGCCCTTCCCGCCTAGTACCGTGGGGGTCGATTGGTGACAGCACGCTCGACTGTGTCATCATCGGCACGCACCGCTCGCGCTCGCGCGGGAGTGATGCTGGAGGCGTCGCCTAGTCCGGTCTATGGCGCCGCACTGCTAATGCGGTTTGGGCCTTACAGCCCATCGAGGGTTCAAATCCCTCCGCCTCCGCACTCGATCACGAAGCCCCGGTCAGCCGACCGGGGCTTCGCTGTCGTTGCCCCCGACAGTGCGGCCGGAAGTGCCGTTTCCGCAGCTCACAAGGGGTGCGGCTAACGGATTTCACATGGCGGCGGCAGTCATGTAATGTTCTTCCTGTCGCCGCGAGCGAGCCGGAAGGCCCGAGAGCGGCGAAAAAACAGAACAAGCACTCGTAGCTTAACGGATAGAGCATCTGACTACGGATCAGAAGGTTGCAGGTTCGAATCCTGCCGAGTGCACAGCAGACCAGAGGCCCTGTGGAGTGATCCACAGGGCCTCTGGTCTTTGTCTTGACGGCGGTTTCCGGCGGCAACCGCGGGTCACACGGCGATGGGGTATACGTTCAGGTCCTTGCCTTTCGTCCCCTCTGTTGCCATCACCTCTCTCGCTCCGATAGAACCCGATACGCGCGGATCATCACCTGCTATCCGCTGCTGGTGGTGACGTGCCCACGCTCTCCTCCGGTGGGGGTGTCCGCGGAGTGACAGCACCGCGCCCCGGGCGGGTCGCCCGGACCACCATGCGAGTCAGGGGGGTATCACCACATTGGCAATGAACAGGGGTGAAAAGGGGCTGTTCGGTGGCATAGCCGTCTTGGCTGTGGTGCTGCTTCTACTGCTACTCGGATCTTGTGGCGACAACTGTGACGATGCGGCGTCGACGCCTACCGCGCCGGTCACGATCACGGCCACTCCGAGCCCAGCTGGGAGCCAGGTCGGTAAGAGCGTCGACAGTGCCTTGGAGCGAGTAGGGCAGACCGGGCTGAGCGTTGCGGTGCACGACGCCAGCGACCGGGACGAGAATCCGGGCGGGGACTGGACCGTGTGCTTCGAAAAGGCGACCTTGAGCAAGGTCGACTTCGCTGCCGTGCCAGACGGGGCACCGTGCCCGAAGAAGGATGGTCAACGCATCCCTTGGCCCAAGATGCCGAACGTGAAGGGCTCCACGTACGCCGACGCGGTGGAGAAGCTGGGTGATGCCGTCGGCGCGGTAGCCATCGAGGCCGCTTACGAGGACGAGGCGGCCTACGACACGAACAACGAATCTGGTGAGTACGCGAGCTGGAAAGTGTGCTTCCAGAGCGTCAAGGCTGGGACGAGACTGGCGCAAGAACCAGATGTCGTCGTGCACGCCGTAGAGAAGGACGAGGCGTGTCCGTTGTCGAAGGGGCTGTACAAGAACCCCGAAAACGATCCGGACTACCTCGATCGGCAGTACGCCGAACCTGACGATGGAACGTCTGCTGACGACGGATCGTCCGCTGACGACGGCAGCAGTGGGGACAGTGGTAGCAGCAGCGAGAAGGATTACTCCCCGGGTGATAAGGGCGGATGCCCGCCTGGCGGTTGCTACAACCCGTGTCCGCCCGGGGGCTGCCGGTAGCGCGCAGGGGCCCGCGCCAGTTACTCCTGGCGCGGGCCCTGCAGCGGAGTGAGATCTCCGACCTGATTCAGGGCCGCGCTGCATCCCCGACACGCTCGAACGCCAAGCGCTGAGAGTCGAGCCGTACGAAGGTGTAGAGATCCATGGTCACTGGGATGGAGCTGTGGCCGAGGACTTTCATGATCATGCGGGCCTCGGCGCGCTGTTCGTGGAGCAACGAGGCGCAGGTCGTGCGAGCGGACCCTACGGACGCGGCGCCGACGCACAGAGCCTCCAGGGAGCGGTTCAGGTTGCGCGGCTCGATGAGGGTCCGTTCTTCATGGGTCGTGACGTGAGGCAGCTCAGGGCCTTGCCCACCTCGTAGATGGTCGGCCGGTCTTCGGGAGCATGGCTGAGCATGGCTTCGATCAACTTGCCCAGCTCACCGGGCGCCTTGACGGGGCGGCGTCTGCCGTTGGCCACGGCCTCTCTCTGGACGGGGCGCGGAGCGTCGTCCGGATACTCGACAGCCCGCCAACCAGTGGCCGAAATCAGCAGGGAGGCGCCGAGGGCGTAGACGTCGGCTTCCGGCGTGGGCTCGGCTTCACCCGTGGCGAGCACGCTGCGCGCGATCTCCGGCGCTTCGTAGTGGACGAGACAGCCGCGGAACGGGAAGTCGTACCCCTCGGGGACGTGTCCGCCTCGGGACAGAGCCAGGTCGATCAGATGCGTCCGTTCCGGCCCGACGATGAAGTGGGCGGGCTGCACGTCGCCATGGGCCCAACCTTTGGCGTGCAGTGCGGCCAGGGCCTCGACACAACCCAGCGCCACGCCGGCGTGCGGTGCGACGGACGCGCCGTTGCTTCGGCAGGGCTCCCACAGTCGGTACAGGTCCGGCCCTTCATGCCACGGCTGGAAGTTCCACGTTCCGCCCTCCCACTCTCCGTACGCGAAGTCGTCGAAGCCGAGGCGATGCAGTACGGCACCCTCGCGTGCGGGCGCGAGGGCGGTCCAGGGCTGGGCGGGCCAGTCGGCCGTAGCCTCGATCGGATAGCCGACCTTGACGGCGTAGTGACCTCGATGGCTCTGCACCTCCCAGACCATGGAGCCCCGGCGGTTCAGGACCAGGCGCTGAGACGTGGGCATGAGGGCGTCGAGCACAACGATCGGCAGTTCAGAGGGTGAGCCGGACAACGTCTGTTCTCCTTCCGGGCGAACGCGGCCGACCACGAGTCGAGGCCGGCCGCGCCGCTGCTGTCTTGCTACGCCTGGCCGTACGGGCGGCCGCAGTCGGAGTCGCACTGGGCAAGGTTCGTGCCGTCCACCGTCCACAGGTCATCGAAGACCATGAAGCCCGCCGTCTTCATGGCACGTGCCGAAGCGGCGACCTGCCTCGGGTCACGGGCACCACCACCGGGCTTCGGGTTGTGGTGCAGGAAGCGGCCCGCGTACCGCTCGCACAGCTCGGCGTACTCCTTCGTGTGCAGGATGAACGCGTGAAGGCCCAGGTCCACGTCGTCCGACGGGACCATGGGGACGATGGCGGTGGCTGCGGTGACCACGAAGGCGACCGCCTGGTCCGCGATCCGCTCGGCACGCTCGGGTGACTGCCCGCTGTGGACGGCCACGAAGTGGGCGAGGCTCTGGAACAGCTCCTCGCCAGCCACCGCGCGGCCGGTCCTCTGATCGTTCGCCGTTGCCGTCATGCGAGTACTCCCTCTTTGGGTAGTGGAGCGTGGTACTTACGGGTTGGGAGGCCGCCCCGAACGGGGGTGGGGGAACCGGGGAATGAGCACCCGTCCGGGGCGGCCGGTCTACTGGCCGACAGCGAGAGCCATGCCGATCACCAGGCCGCACGACCCGCTGATCAGGATGATGAAGAGGACTCCCGCGTATCGGCCGATGGCGCGCATCACAGGCCGTTCCTGCTGTTGCCGTTCTTGATGGCCAGGCGGGCGCTCAGTTCCTCCCGAGCACTCGGCTGCGCCACCTTGTCCGGCATGGCATCCCACTCCCGGCCGCCGCCGATGGGCCGTATCTGCACTCGGCCGCCGAGCTCACCCATGACGATGCCGATACGCCCCTTGGCGGTGTCCTTCGCCAGTTCACCGATGCCTGGTCTGGTCTGCTGGTTGCTCGCCATGCACACGAGCATCGCGATCGGAGGGCCGCCGCTAAAAGGTCAGGCTGATTACCCAACTTGGGTAACATCGCCGGAAGTAGAGAACCAGCGACGTGGCGTAGCCCTCGCAGTGTGGGAGCTTGCCGATGCCCGAACCGGACCGGCCGCAGGAACTGCCGGCCAGGCTGCTCACCGATCCCGAGATGATCGATGCGTGTCGGGTCCGGGACTTCGCCAGAGTCTTCCGGCTGGTGAAGGTCAGGGCGGGGATATACCCGTCGATGATCGCCCGGCGTTGTGACCTGACGCCGAGCCGAGTGGGCGAAGTCATCGCAGGCCGACGCCACTTGCAGCACATGGATGTCATCGAGCGAATCTCAGACGGCTTGCGCATCCCAGGAGACATGCTCGGGCTTGCCCGCCGAGCGTGGGAGACGCCCCAGGCCTTCGTGGTCGACGAGCGCGAGGCGCCCCAGATGTCGGAGCCGGAGCAGCAGGCCCCCGCGTCTCTGCCTGGTCCCGATGTGGACAGCATCTTGGCGCTGGCCACGCGAGCCAGTTTGAACAAGGCCACGCTTGAAGCTTTCCGCTCTTCGATCGAGGACTACTGGCGACGGGACGACCAGCACGGTGGCGAAGCACTGCGGCCGCCATCGTTGGCCAGCTCCGTTATGTCGTCGGGCTCTTGAAGGAGAGCCGATCACCGTCGATCCAGAACGGCCTGTACGGCATCGCGGCCGAGCTGGCGCGCCTGACTGGCTGGACTTACTTCGACGCCCGCCAGTACAACCAGGCTCGCGCCTACTTCACCGAGGCCCTGCAACTGGCGAAGGAGATCGACGACCGGCAGTTCATGGCCAACGTCCTCGCCTGCATGAGCTTGCAGGCGACCTACCAGGACAAGCCCGCGGACTCGTTGGCACTCGTGACCGCAGCCCAGGATCAGGCTGGGTCAACACTCGGCAGCACGCCACGCGTTATGTCGATGCTGGCCATGCGGGAAGCGTTCGCCCACGCCACCCTCGGCAACCGTGATGACACCCACCGGGCGATCGGGGAAGCGCACAGCCAATTCGAGCGGATCGGGGCGAGCGATCCGGACCCCTCATGGGTGACCTACTTCGATGAGCCGAAGCTCATCGTGGACACGGGCATCGCCCATGGCCGTCTGGGCGAAGCGGCGACTGCCGAACCCTTGATCGCAGACGCCCTGCGGCGGGAGGACCACACCAACCAGCGAGGCCGCGCTTTCCACTCGTTCTGGCTGGCCCGCACACAGTTGGACCAGGGCAAGCTCGACCAGGCGTGCCACACCGCCACGCAAGCCCTGGAGCCCGCGTCGGCGGTGGCCTCCGAGCGTGTGTCAGGGCACCTCAGGGAGTTCTACGACCAGTTGGCCCCACATAGGCAGGAGCCCGTAGCCCTTGCCTTCGAGGCGCGGCTACGGGAACTCCTCCCGCCGGTCAGCGGATCACTTCATCCATGAGCAGGTAGAGCAGGCCGACGAGTGATCCACTACTCACGACCTCGCGGCGGTCTATCATCCCGCGCACCTCTGAGAGCGGGATCCACTCGATGCGGTCGGACTCGTTCTGCTCCGTGGGCGGACCGGCGTACGTGGCGCCGTCGATGCGGAAGACGTGGTGCTGCGAGTCGGTGATCCCATTGGCCGGCTCGGCATAGATCAGAGGCTTGATCGGGCCGGGACGCCAGCCGGTCTCTTCCAGGACTTCACGTGCCGCAGCTTCTTCCGGGGTCTCACCGTCCTCGACCAAGCCCATGGGTAGCTCCCAGGCCCACGAGTCCGTGATGAAGCGGTGTCGCCACATCATCAGGACCTCTTTGCGGTCGTTGACCACGGCGGCAACGGCCAGGTGCCGGAGGCGGACGACGTGGTACTCCCACCTACGTCCGTCCGGCTGTTGGACGTCGACCAGACACAGATTCACCCAAGGGTTGGTGTAGACCTGACGCTCACCGTGGGTCTTCCACTCCATACCTGCGGCCCCTCTCGATCGGACTCCAGGATCTCAGACCGATCTGAAGGCCTGTGCGAGTTCCCAGCTTTTCGCGTCACATTGACGAGATGTGTCGTCGAGGACCCGCCGGCTAGGAGGGAGCGTCAGACGGACGAACTCACGAGCGACGGCGGGGGATGTCGCTGAGACCTCGGCTTAGGAAACTGCGAGCACTCGGGGTGTCTACGGTCGTTGAGCTGGCCAATTGGGCTGCCAAAGCTGCCGCCCCTCGCGTATGTCGTCCGTTACGGGATGAGCGGCAAATCCCCGTCCGGCTCGGCCTCGCGCTGCTCGGGGGCCGGAGCTCCCGGCTGTCCGGGGACCGCAGTAGTCGGCACGGTGACTGTCTCCTTGGGTCCGAACATCAGGCTGGACGGCTGCTGTGTCCGCCGGTCGGATACGACGATCCCGCCGCGCCACTTCCCCGTGGGGCCCTGGTACCGGAACTGCGGCTTCTTCAACCGCCGCCCGAACTGCTCCCGTAATGGCCGGTAAGCGTCGTCACAGTGCACGTTCCACGTCACGTCGCCCAGGTAGGCGTGGCATGCGATGGGGAAGAGCAGGGAGGATCGTGGTCGTCGCCGGTGGCGACTCCGTGCCGTGAGGCCGCTCCGCGTCGGCCGCGCCCCGTTGTCAGTGGTGCCCCCTACGCTCGGCAGGGATGGCACAGGCATGGAAGTGCTCGGGGCTGCGCTGGTCGGCCGATGGTCCCGAGCTGCTCTGGGACGGCGGTCGGCGCAGCGCGCTGACCCGGGGGAAACGCGTGGCCTTCAGGGTCGTGGAAGGGGGTGCGCGCACGTGTGTGGGGGCTCGGGGGCATGCGTGCCCGGTGAGTGCGGTCGTGCCGGGGCGCAGTACGGGGGCGCGGTGCGAGGAGTGTGCGCGGCTGGACCGGGCGCACTCGGTGGCGGCGGACACCATCGCCGACGATCCCCGGCCGTACCACGTGTATCTGGCGTGGTTCGGGCCCGGCATGGTCAAGGTCGGGATCACCGCGCAGGAGCGGGGGTCCGCGCGGCTGCTCGAACAGGGGGCCGTCTGTTTCAGCTGGCTCGGCGTCGGTCCGCTCATGGCCGCCCGGCGTACGGAGGAGCTGCTCAGGGCCGCCCTGCGGGTGCCCGACCGGATTCCGTACGCCGAGAAGAGGGCCGTGCGGGCCGCGCTGCCGGAGGCGGCCGCCGACCGGGCGGGTGAGGTCGCCGAGCTGCACGAGCGGGCGGTCGCGCTCCCCGCGTGGCCGGAGTCGCTCGTACGGAAGCCGCTGCGGGTCGTCGACCATGTCGGGGTGTTCGGGCTCGCGGGGGTGCCCGTCGCCGTCGGGGGCGTGAGCGAGCTCGTCTCCGGGGGTGCGGTGGGCGGCGAGCTGGTCGCGGCAGCCGGACCCGATCTGCACCTGGCCACCGGGGACGGCGTCGTGGTGCTCGACACCCGGCTGATGACGGGGTGGGGTCTGATGCCCGCCACCGGGGAGGGGCTGACCGTCCCCCTGCGTCCGTTCAAGGAGGCGGGGGGCGTGCAGGACGGCCTGTTCTGACCCGCCCGGCCTTCCCAGGCGTTTCCTGAGAAGCGCCTGTGTGTTTCTCAGCGAAATCACAGCTTGCCGAAAGTGTGCTCTCAGAGGCCCTCGACATCGTGTTCACATGACCACGACCTCGCCCCAGGGGCGCACCGAACTGCTCAGGCCGGACGGGAGCCCCGTCCGCGTGCTTGTGGTGGACGACGAGCTGTCGATCACCGAGCTGCTGTCCATGGCCCTGCGCTACGAGGGCTGGCAGATCCGCAGTGCCGGTGACGGCACCGGCGCGGTCCAGACCGCTCGCGACTTCCGGCCCGACGCCATCGTCCTCGACATGATGCTGCCCGACATGGACGGGCTCGCCGTGCTCGGGCGGCTGCGCCGCGAACTGCCGGACGTGCCGGTGCTGTTCCTGACCGCCAAGGACGCCGTCGAGGACCGGATCGCGGGACTGACGGCGGGCGGCGACGACTACGTCACCAAGCCGTTCAGCCTGGAGGAGGTCGTCGCGCGGCTGCGCGGGCTGATACGGCGCTCCGGCGCCGCCGACCGGCGCTCGGAGTCCATGCTGGTCGTCGGAGACCTCACCCTCGACGAGGACAGCCACGAGGTGACCCGGGCCGGGGACGACATCCACCTGACCGCGACCGAGTTCGAGCTGCTGCGGTTCCTGATGCGCAATCCGCGGCGCGTCCTCAGCAAGGCGCAGATCCTCGACCGGGTGTGGTCGTACGACTTCGGCGGTCAGGCCAACGTCGTCGAGCTCTACATCTCCTACCTGCGGCGCAAGATCGACGCCGGGCGCGAGCCGATGATCCACACACGGCGCGGTGCCGGGTACCTGATCAAGCCCGCGGCCGCATGAGCGGTCGACGACGGCAGCGTACGCAGCAGCAGGCGGTCGGCCGGCGGGCAGGCAAGCCGCGCACCCTGCGGACGCGGCTCGTCGTCGCGTGCGTGGTGCTGATCGCCGTGGTGTGCGCGGTGATCGGGACGGTGACGACGCTGGCCCTCAGCTCCCATCTGTACGCGCAGTTGAACGAGCAACTCGACGCAGCCGCGTCCAGGGCCGCGTTCAGCCCACCCCGCGAGCCCGGTGACGACGGGGCCGACGCGCTCGCGAAGAACAAGGGGGAAAGCCTCACCGCCTTCGTCACGAGGGGGCCGCAGCCGGGCGGTACGGTCGCCGCCAAGATCGAGGGCGGCCGGATCACGCAGTCCGCGTACGGCGTCTCCGATGACAGCTACCACATGAGCGCGCGGTCGCTGAACGCCGCGCAGAGAGCCGCCCTCGCCTCCGTGCCGCAGACCGAGGGACCGCCGAGCACCGTCGACATCCCCGGCCTCGGTGAGTACCAGGTCGCGTACGAGAGCGGTGACAAGGGCAGCTACTACGTGGCCATCCCGACCACGGACGTCACCGACACCATCAACACCCTCATCCTGGTCGAGGTCTGCGTCACCGGCGCCGGTCTCGCCGCCGCCGGTCTCGCCGGTTCCGTACTGGTCGGCGTCGCCACCCGCCCCCTGCGCCGCGTCGCCGCCACCGCCACCCGGGTCTCCGAACTGCCCCTGCACACCGGCGAGGTGAACCTCAGTGAGCGGGTCCCCGACTCCGAGACCGACCCGTGCACGGAGGTCGGACAGGTCGGTGCCGCGCTCAACCGGATGCTGGACCACGTCCACGGGGCGCTGCACGCACGGCAGCGCAGCGAGACGCGCGTCCGACAGTTCGTCGCCGACGCCAGTCATGAGCTGCGCACTCCGCTCGCCTCCATCCGCGGGTACGCCGAACTCACCCGGCGGGGACGCGAACAGGTCGGCCACGACACCCGGCACGCCCTGGGCCGGATCGAGTCCGAGGCCGGCCGGATGACCCTTCTTGTCGAGGATCTGCTGCTGCTCGCCCGGCTCGACGCCGGACGGCCGCTCCGGTTCGAGCAGACCGACCTCGTCCCGCTCGTCGTGGACACCATCAGCGACGCCCGGGCGGCCGGCCAGGACCACAACTGGCGGCTCAACCTGCCCGACGAGCCCGCGCTCGTCTCGGCGGACGCGGCCCGGCTGCACCAGGTGCTCGTCAACCTGCTCGGCAACGCGCGTACCCATACACCGCCCGGGACGACCGTCACCGCGCGGGTGCGGTGGCACGAGGGATGGCTGTGCGTGGACGTCGAGGACGACGGGCCGGGCATCCCGGCCGCGTTGCTGCCACACGTCTTCCAACGGTTCGCGCGCGGCGACTCCGCCCGCACCCGCGCCACCGGCTCGACCGGTCTGGGCCTCGCCATCGTGCAGGCCGTGGCCGACGCGCACGGCGGTGCCGTCACGGTCGACAGCGTGTCCGGGCGGACCGTGTTCACGGTCCGTCTGCCCGCCCCGCCGCCCCAGCCGGGGCAGGATTCGACGCGGCAGCGGCACTCACAGGCACGCCACAGCGTCACCACACGGGCACAACAGGGCGCCTGACGACAGTCGGTCCCATGCGAACCGACTCTTCTCCCGGCACCCTGCCGGCGCGGGAGCACCTCCCGGCCGCACCAGCCGGTACGCCTGTCCTGGACGTAGTGATCCCCGTCTACAACGAGGAGAAGGACCTCCGGCCGTGCGTCCGCAGACTGCACGAGCACCTCGACCGGACGTTTCCGTACCCGTTCCGCATCACGATCGCGGACAACGCCTCCACGGACACCACCCCGCAGGTGGCCGGACGGCTGGCGGCGGAGATCCCCGAGGCCGCCGTCTTCCGCCTGGAGCAGAAGGGCCGCGGCCGGGCCCTGCGGGCCGTCTGGTCGGCCTCGGACGCCCCGGTCCTCGCCTACATGGACGTGGACCTGTCCACCGACCTCAACGCCCTGCTCCCGCTGGTGGCCCCCCTGATCTCCGGCCACTCCGACCTCGCCATCGGCTCCCGGCTGGCCCGCAGTTCGCGGGTGGTGCGCGGCCCCAAGCGGGAGTTCATCAGCAGGGCCTACAACCTCATCCTGCGCGGCTCGCTCCAGGCGCGGTTCTCCGACGCCCAGTGCGGCTTCAAGGCGATCCGCCGGGACGTGGCGCAGGTGCTGCTGCCCCTCGTCGAGGACACCGGCTGGTTCTTCGACACCGAGATGCTGGTGCTCGCCGAGCGCGCGGGCCTCAGGATCCACGAGGTGCCGGTGGACTGGGTCGACGATCCCGACTCGACGGTCCACATCGTCAAGACCGCGACCGACGACCTCAAGGGCGTGTGGCGGATCGGCAGGGCGCTGACCACCGGTTCCCTGCCGCTGTACCGGCTCGCCCGGCCGTTCGGCGACGACCCGCGCGACCGCGACATCAAGGGCGTGCCGACGGGACTCGCCCGCCAGCTCGTCGGATTCTGCGTGGTCGGAGCCCTGTCCACCCTCTTCTACCTGCTGCTCTACAGCGGCTTCCGGGTCTTCACCGGCTCCCAGGCAGCCAACGCCCTCGCCCTGCTGGTCTCGACGGTCGCCAACACCGCGGCCAACCGGCGGCTCACCTTCGGGGTGCGCGGGCGCGGCGGGACCGTACGGCACCAGGCACAGGGCCTGGTCGTCTTCGGTATCGGGCTCGCCCTGACCAGCGGCTCGCTCGCGGCACTGAACGCGGCGTCCTCCGAGCCCGCGCACTCCACCGAACTGGCCGTCCTCATCGCGGCCAACCTCGCGGCGACGGTCCTGCGGTTCCTGCTCTTCCGGGCCTGGGTGTTCCCCGACCGGCGCGAGGACGACCCGTCGGGCGCCACCCCGTACGGCACCACCACCCCCACCGGCTTCACGCACGCCGGCACCGGCCCCACCGCTGCCCCCACCGGCTTCACGCACGCCGGCACCACCGCCTACCGCACCACCCCTTACGACACCGCGCAGTTCCGCGCCGCTGAGGCCGCGGACGGCACCGTGGGGGTGCCCCCGCTCGAGCGAAGCCGAGAGTGGGGGAGGGAGACCACCCTGCACCTGCAGCCCGTGCGCCCGCACGACACCGACACGAGGGACATCCGATGACCGTCCACTTCGACCGACCGGCCATCGACGCGGACACGAGTCCCGGCAGCCGGACCCGCACCCCGTCCCCGACACCGGCCCATGCCGCCGGCTCCCCCAAGAGGCCCTTCGTGCAACGGATCTGGCGCGGCCGGCCCGAGGACCCCCGCTGGGCCCGCCCCGCCTTCCTCGCCCTGCTGCTGGCGACGGGCGTGCTGTACCTCTACAACCTCAGCGCCTCGGGTTACGCCAACTCCTTCTACTCGGCGGCCGTACAGGCCGGCAGTCAGTCCTGGAAGGCGTTCTTCTTCGGCTCGCTCGACGCGGCGAACGCCATCACGGTCGACAAGCCCCCGGCCGCCCTGTGGCCCATGGCCCTCTCGGTGCGGCTGTTCGGCCTCGGCTCCTGGGCGATCCTCGCGCCCGAGGTCCTCATGGGCGTCGGCACGGTCGCCGTCGTGTACGCGGCCGTCCGGCGCCGGTTCGGTCCCGCGGCCGGACTGATCGCGGGTGTCGTGCTCGCGCTCACCCCCGTCGCGGCGCTGATGTTCCGCTTCAACAACCCCGACGCGATGCTGGCGCTGCTGATGGCGGCGGCCTGCTCCCTCGTCGTCCGCGCCCTGGAGGACGGCCGCACGAAGTGGCTGCTGTGGGCCGGAGCCGCGATCGGCTTCGCCTTCCTCGCCAAGACCCTCCAGGCCTTCCTGATCCTGCCGCCGCTCGCCCTCGTCTACGGCGTCTGCGCCCCGGTGACGGTGAGGAAGCGGATCGGGCAGCTCGCCGGGGGTCTCGCCGCGATCGTCGTGTCCGGCGGCTGGTGGGTCGCGATCGTCGAACTCTGGCCGGCCTCCTCTCGCCCTTACGTCGGCGGCTCGCAGAACAACAGCTTCCTGGAACTGACCTTCGGCTACAACGGCCTGGGGCGCCTCAACGGCGAGGAGACCGGGAGTGTCGGAGGAGGCGGTGGCGGCGGGAACGGCGGCGGCGCCTGGGGTGAGACCGGCTGGGACCGGCTGTTCGGCTCCTCCATCGGCGGCCAGATCTCCTGGCTGATCCCGGCCGCGCTGATCCTGCTCGTCGCCGGACTGGTCGCCACGCGCAAGGCCCGCCGGACCTCCGCGACCCGGGGCGCGTTCCTGGTGTGGGGCGGCGCGCTGCTCACCACCATGTTGGTCTTCAGCTACATGCAGGGCATCTTCCACGAGTACTACACGGTCGCCCTCGCCCCCTACATCGCCCCGCTGGTCGGCATGGGCGCAACGCTGCTCTGGGAGAAGCGCGACAAGGCCTGGGCGTCGCTGAGCCTGGCCACCGCCATGACGGCGACCGCCGCCTGGGGATACGTCCTGCTCAACCGCTCCTCCGACTACCTGCCCTGGCTCAAGTGGTTCGTCCTGGTCGGCGGTCTGACGGCCGCCCTCGGCCTGATCTTCGCCGGTCGGCTGGTGCCCCGGCTGGCCTTGGGAGCGGCAGGGCTGGGTGTGGTCGCCGCGCTGGCCGGTCCGGCGGCGTACACCCTGACCACCGTGAACGAGGGGCACACCGGCTCGATCGTCACAGCGGGTCCGACGGTGGCGGGCGGCCGCGGCGGACCGGGTGGTGGCGGTGGTCCGGGCGGTGGCGGCTTCCCGGGCGGCGGGCAGAACCAGCAGAACCAGAACCAGCAGAACCAGCAGAACCAGAACCAGCAGAACCAGCAGAACCAGAACCAGCAGAACCAGCAGAACGGCAACGGCTTCCCCGGAGGCGGGTTCCCCGGCGGCCGGAACCAGCAGGGCCAGGGCCAGAACCAGCCGAACGGCGACGGCGGCGCCATGGGCGGCGGCGGTGGCGGTATGGGCGGCCTGCTCAACGGCGCCGGCGTCAGCTCCGAGGCCAAGAAGCTCCTGGAGACCGACGCCGACCGGTACACCTGGGCCGCCGCGGCCATCGGCGCCCAGAACGCGGCGAGTTATCAGCTGTCCACCGGCGAGCCGGTGATGGCGATCGGTGGTTTCAACGGCACGGACCCGTCCCCGACGCCGGCCCAGTTCAAGAAGTACGTGGCGGACGGAAGGATTCACTACTTCATTGCCTCCGGAGGCATGGGCGGCGGCATGGGCGGCGGCAGCGACGGCGCGTCCTCCCGGATCACCTCCTGGGTGGAGGCAAACTTCAAGAAGGTCACGGTCGGTTCGAGCACCTTCTACGACCTCACACAGAAGGCGAGCGGCTGACACGTCCCTGACCGGACGAGGGGCGGTGGCCGAAAGCCACCGCCCTCCGCCGTGCCCGACGCAACCTCGTTGTACGCCGTATAGGAACTGTTCTACGGTGTACAACATGACGACGTCCCCCCAGGAGAAGGCCCCGCCGCACATCGCGTCCGGCGGCCATCCCCAGCGCTGGCTGATCCTCGGTGTCATCTGCCTCGCGCAGCTCACCGTGCTGCTCGACAACACGATCCTCAACGTGGCGATCCCCTCGCTCACCCGCGAGATGGACGCCTCGACCGCCGACGTCCAGTGGATGATGAACGCCTACTCCCTGGTGCAGTCCGGCCTGCTCCTCACCGCGGGCAACTCCGCCGACCGCTACGGCCGCAAGCTGATGCTGATGTCGGGCCTGGCGGTCTTCGGTGTCGGCTCGCTGGCGGCCGGCCTGTCCCAGAGCCCGGCCCAGCTGATCGCGGCCCGTGCCGGCATGGGCGTCGGCGGTGCGCTGCTGATGACCACGACCCTCGCCGTCGTCGTGCAGATCTTCGACGACCAGGAGCGCGTGAAGGCCATCGCGCTGTGGTCGACGGTCAGTTCGCTCGGCTTCGCGGCCGGGCCGCTGATCGGCGGTGTGGTGCTGAACCACTTCTGGTGGGGCGCGATCTTCCTGATCAACATCCCGGTCGCCGTGCTCGGCCTGGTCGCGGTCGCCGCACTGGTGCCGGAGTCGAAGCACAAGGCGGGCGACCGGCCCGACCTGCTCGGCGCGGTGCTGTCGACCATCGGCATGACGGCCGTCGTGTACGCCATCATCACCGGGCCCGAGCACGGCTGGAGCTCCGCGCGGGTGCCGGTCTCCGCGCTGATCGGCTCGGTGGTGCTCGGCCTGTTCGTGCTGTGGGAGTTGCGGACCGAGCATCCGATGCTCGACATGCACTTCTTCCGCAACCAGAAGTTCGTGGGCGCGGTCGCGGGCGCGATCCTCGTGGCGTTCGGTATGACGGGGTCGTTGTTCCTGCTCACACAGCATCTCCAGTTCGTCCTCGGGTACGAGCCGCTGGACGCCGGGCTGCGGACGGCGCCCCTGGCGCTGACCGTCGTCGCGCTCAACTTCACGGGAGTCGGGGCGAAGCTGGTCCTGAAGGCCGGGACGCCGGCGGCCATCGCGCTCGGCATGACCCTGGTGTCCGCCGGGCTGGCGGCGATCGCGCTGCTCGGCGGCCACGGGTACGGGGGCATGCTGCTCGGGCTGATCGTGATGGGGGCGGGAGTGGCACTGTCCATGCCGGCGATGGCCAACGCGATCATGGGGGCGATCCCGCCGGAGAAGGCCGGAGTCGGAGCGGGGATCAACGGGACGCTGGCGGAGTTCGGCAACGGGCTGGGCGTCGCGGTGCTCGGTGCCGTGCTCAACTCGCGGTTCGCGTCGCTGGTCACCGTGTCCGCGGCGTCACTGCCGGCGGCGCTGGCAGCCGCCGACTCGGCCGAGGAGAAGGCCAGGATCTCCGACGCCTTCGCCTCGGGCCTGGAGACCAGCCAGTTGGTGGGGGCGGTCGCCGTGCTGGCCGGGGGCTTGGTCGCGGCCGGGTTGTTGCGGCGGGCCGAGCGGGCGGAATCCGCCTAGGAGGAGGGGGTGGGCGGTGGTCGTGCGGGTCGGGGGGCTTGGTCGCGGCCGGGTTGTTGCGGCGGGCCGAGCGGGCAGAATCCGCCTAGTGCCGCCCAGGAGAACGGGCTGTGCGGTCGTCGTGCGGATGCGGGGCCGCCGTGGTCAGTCGCGTAGTTCCCCGCGCCCCTCAAGGCGCCTAGTGCCGCGGCAGGCAACGTTTGCCCGTCAAGGAGCGGCGTCCGGTGCGTGCTCTCGGCGTGCCGGGTGCAAGCCCTCGTACTGGGTGTACTGGGCTTGCGCCCGGTGCGGCGAGAGTGCGTGCCGGGCGTCGCGACGGGGCGAACGTTGCCTGCTGCGGCACTAGCATGATCGGCAGCAAGAGGTCGAGGAAGGTGCGCCATGGCGAAAGCCGCCCGGCAGGGTCAGCCGCGGTCCAGCGTCTGGCTGGAGAGCACAGCGCACCGGCGGCGCGGTGGAGGGCAGCCCTCGGGGCTGGACCGGGCGCGCATCACCGAGGTCACCGTGCGGCTGCTGGACGCCGAGGGCCTGGCCAAGTTCTCCATGCGGCGGCTGGCCGGCGAGCTGAACGTCACCGCGATGTCCGTCTACTGGTACGTCGACACCAAGGACGACCTGCTCGAACTCGCCCTCGACCAGGTGATGGGCGAGGTGCGGCTGCCCGATCCGGACGCCGGTGAGGACTGGCGGGACCAGGTGCGGGCGCTGGCCCGGGAGTACCGGACGCTGCTGGTGCGGCACCCCTGGGTGTCCGCGCTGGTCGGGGTCTTCCTCAACATCGGGCCCAACAGCCTGGCGTTCTCACGGGTGATCCAGCGCGTCGTCCGCAGGACCGGGCTGCCCGCGAAACGCCTGACGAGCACGATCTCGGCCGTCTTCCAGTTCGTCTACGGCTACGGCACCCTGGAGGGTCATCTCGCCTCCCGGGCAGCCGTCGGCGGCATGAGCGTGGACGAGTACTTCCAGCAGGCCCTGAACGCCGTGACCGCCGCCCCGCAGGCCGCCGACGTCCTCCAGGAGTCCCGGGAGATCATGGCGGCGCGCGGCGGCGACACGGTCGCCGAGATGCTGGAGCGCGACTTCGAGTTCGCGCTGGAACTGCTGATCGCGGGCATCGAGGCGATGGTCACCCGTGAGCGTGACGCCGACGGAGAGAGTTGACCTACTTCTCTTCCACCAGTCGCGCCGGGAAGCCTCCGGTCGCCACGGGCCCCCACCGCTCCGGCGTGATCCGGATGATCGACTTGCCCTGCTTGAGCATGGCCGCGCGGTACTCGTCCCAGTCGGGGTGCTCCCCGGCGATGTTCCGGTAGTACTCCACGAGCGGTTCGACGGAGTCGGGGGAGTCGATCACCTCGGCCGTGCCGTCGATCTGGACCCAGGGGCCGTTCCAGTCGTCGCTGAGCACGAGCAGGCTCACGCGCGGGTCCCGCTTGGCGTTGCGGGTCTTGGCGCGCTCCGGGTAGGTGGAGACCACGATCCGGCCCGAGTCGTCGACACCGCAGGTCAGCGGGGAGCTCTGAGGGCCGCCGTCGGCTCGACGGGTCAGCAGGACGGCGTGGTGCCGGGGTCGGACGAAGTCGAGCAACTCGTCGAGGGAGACGCGGGTGTTCGTCGCGATGTTCGGTGCCATGCCCGGCAGCCTACGACGCCATCGCTTCGGCCACGTTGTCGTACACGGGCACGTCCCGGCGCAGGCCGGTCAGCTCCAGGACACGGCTCGTGACCCCCTCCGGCCGGGCCACCAGGCGCACCCGGGCCCCGGGACGCAGCCGGTGCCGTACATCGTTGATGAGGCGGATGCCCTGGGAGTCCATGAAGGAGGTCGCGCTCAGGTCCAGGACGAGGACCTCCAGCCGGTCGCCCCGGGCCCGGGCCGCGGACATGACGAGCGGCAGCAGCCGCGCCGCGTTACAGAAGTCGATCTCGGCGGGCAGCGTGAGGTGGACGCGGCCGGGGAGGTCGCGCGGTTCTGTGGGATTCGTGAAGAAGGTCACGGCACTCACCTGGCAGACGTTCGTCCGGATTCCGGTAAGGCCGCTTCCTGACCCGTGGGGCCATTCCACCATGCGGGGGGCGGCCGGAGGAAGCACCCGCGGCGGCGTCGGCCGGACGTCACTCGGAGGCAACCGAACAGTTAGAGTGCTGTCCGTCCTGTGCTCGCAGTCGGGAATGTGCTGCGGAGCTCTCCTGCGCACGGCCATGGCCGTGCATGCCGAAGAGGTTCGTGGTGGCTGCGTCCGAGTTTCCTGATTTGCCCCGTTATCCGGCTGGCGTCGAGCTGGCCGAAGCTCTCACGGTGGCTTCTCAGCAACTGCACGAAACCCTCACGCCGCACAGCGCGCTGCGCACGGCGGTCCGGCTGGCCGTGCACCTCATGCCGGGCGCCGAGCACGCCGGGATCTCCGTCATCGAACGCGGCAGCAAGATGCGCACGCTCGCCTGGACCGACGAGATCGTGCGCTCCGCCGAGGACCGGCACACCGGCCGCGAACAGCACGGCCTGTGGGACCTGTTGTGGAACAGCCCGGTGGCGCGGATAGCGGACAGCGAGGCCGACGACGGCTGGGACGTGCTGGCCGGTCTGGGACTGCGCTCGGCGCTGGCCCTGCGGCTGCGCGCCGACCGCCGCCGGCTGACCGTGCTCACGGCCTACGCGAGCAAACCGGGCGTCTTCGACGAGGACGCGACCCGCATCGGCCGGCTGTTCACCGCGCACGTCAGCATCGCCCTGGACTCCGCGACCGTGCGCGAGCAGCTCACCGAGGCCATGCACACCCGCGACCTGATCGGCCAGGCCACCGGCATCCTCATGGAACGCCAGGGCATCGACGCCTCGGCGGCCTTCGAGAGCCTGGTGCGCGCCTCCCAGCGGGAGAACGTGAAGCTGCGCGATCTCGCCCGCCGGATCGTCGGTGCTCACAACACCCCCTGAGGTGGGGTGAATTACGGAGAAGGCGTGTTCGGGTGATGTCGGGATACCCGTACGGTCATGAGCTCCGAGACGTCCGACACGCTCGACCAGGCGATGGTGCGCAGCAGCGGTCTCGACACGCTGCTGCGCGATCTGACCGACCGCGCGGTGCAGGAGGTGCCCGGCGCCGTCGCGTGCAGCATCACCGTGCGCCGCGCCGGGCGGCTGCTCACTCTGGCCGGCAGCGGCGGCCTGCCCAGCGGCCTGGACCTGCGCCAGTACGAGAACGGCTCGGGGCCCTGCGTAGACGCGGCCGAGACCGGTGCGGAGCAGTACGCCCCGGATCTGGCGGCGGAGTCGCGCTGGCCGGCGTACACGGAGTACGCCCTGTCCACGGGCGTCCGCTGTGTGCTGGCGCTGCCGGTCGCCGTCGTGGGCGGCAGCGGCGCCGCGATCAACTTCTACGGCGTCGGCGCGCAGGATCTGGGCACGGGCCGGGAGGCGGGCCGTGCCTTCGCGGCCCGGGCGGCGGACGCGATCGACATGGCGCTGCGCATCGAGAGCCGGCGGCAGTCCGCAGCCGATGTGCGCACCGCGCTGCTCTCCCGCAGCGTCATCGACCAGGCGGTCGGCATCCTGATGGCCCGGGAGCGGATCGACGCGCGGATCGCCCTGGAGCGGCTGCGCCGGGTCTCGCAGAACCGGAACGTCAAGCTCCGTGATCTGTGCGGCCAGTTGGTGGCGAAGGTGTCCGCCCCGGACTCACGCCGGCAGTGACGCGCCCTGTACGGCCTGGATGTCCAGCTCCACCTTCAGCGTCGTGCCGATGGCGGCGATACCGGCCTGCAGGACCTGGTTGTAGTGCATGGCGAAGTCCTCGCGGCGCAGTTCGGCCGTGGCGCGGAACGCGGCGCGGGTGCCGCCCCACGGGTCCGGACCCGTGCCGAGGTAGGCCAGGTCGAGGTCCACGGGCCGTACGACCCCGTGCATGCCCAGCTCGCCGTGGACGGTCCACCGGTGGGACTTGGTCGCCGTCAGCCCCGTCGACCGGAAGGTGATCTCCGGGTACCGCTCGACGTCCAGGAAGTCCGGCGACCTCAGATGCCCGTCGCGCATGCCGTTGCCGGTGTCGACGGACGCGGCCCGGATCACCGCCTCGACACGCGACTCGGTGACGTCGTCCGGGGCGATCTCGATCGAGCCGGCGAACTCCGTGAACCGGCCGTGCACGCTGGAGATGCCCAGGTGCTGTGCCACGGCGGCCACGCTGGAGTGCACCGGGTCGACGGTCCACGGGCCGGGCGGCGGCAGCTCGGTGCCGCCCTGCCGCGCCAGCGTCACGGTGCCGACCTCGGCGCGCCCTCCCCCGCCCTCGGCTCCGCCGGAGCGGGAGGCACCCCCACCCGTGACGATCAGGCTGGAGGCCGCGGGCCCGTATCCGACGGCCGTGACGACGACGGTGTACGCCCCCGGCGCCATCGGCGTCGCGTCCCGTACGGCGCCCTCCGCGTCGGCCTCGGCCCGCAGCACCTGCGCGCCGGTCATGTCCGCCACCGTGACGACCGCGTGCGACACGGCCCATCCGTCCCGGGTACGGATCCTCGCGGTCAGTCCCATCTCACTCACTCCTCCGAAAGAAACCGGCCCGCGACGGGGGCGCACCTCCGCTCGGAGCGCGCCACCCGTCATGGGCCGGGGCCGGTCCCTACTCGCCGGGGTGGGCGAGTTCGATGTCGTGGGCGTCGGTGCCGGGGCCCGTGACCGTCAGGGCGGTCGCCACCGGCGGGTAGCCCGTGGCGATGACGGTGTACTCGCCGCCGTCCAGGTCGGTGAAGGCGTACGCCCCGTCCGTCCCGGTGGTGGCCGAGCCGACGACGTTGCCCGCCTGGTCGACCAGCGTCACCCGGGCGTCGGCCAGCGGGCCGTGCGGGGCGCGGACGACACCCTGGACGCGGGCGCCCGAGTCCAGGCCGATCTCGACCCGGGTGACCCCGGTGCCGCCCACCTCGACGGGCAGGGCACGCGGCCGGTACCCGGCGGCGTTCACCGCGACGGTCACCGCCCCCGGCACCAGCTCGGCGAAGGAGAACTCACCCTGCTCGCCCGTGATCCCGTTGGCGAGCACGTCCCCGCGCACGTCGGTCACGATGACCACGGCGTCCTTGACGGACTGCCCGTTCTCGGCGGCCCGCACCACGCCGGTCAGCCCGCTGGTGCCGCTGAGCAGGATGTCGTAGGCGACCGGCTCACCGTTCACCACGACCGTGGACGCCTGCGGCTGGAAACCGTCGGCGGAGGCGATCAGCACGTACGCACCGGAGCCCGGCGCGTCCACCGCGTACGAGCCGTCGGCCTGCGCCACGGACCGGCCCAGCTGGCGCCCGGCCAGCGAGATCAGCGTGACGGCGGCCTGCGGCACGGGCGCGGACTCGGCGCCGCGGACGACACCGCGGACCGGAATACCGCTCCCACCGGACGCGGACTTCCCGGCCGGAGCCGCCGTGGCGACGGCGGCGAGCCGCTGCGTTCCCTCGGGTCCGGGGCCGTCGGTGGCCGCGGTCTCGGCCCAGCTCGGCGCGGCCTTCTCCGCCGCGGGAGGAGCCTCGGCGGCTCCGGCCGGAGCCGCGGCATGCGCCTGAGAGTCGGCGGCCCGCGTCAGTCCGCCCCTGGTCTTCAGCGGGACCTCCTTGATGAACAGCGTCACCACCAGCGCGAGCAGCGCCATCGGAGCCGAGTAGAGGAACACGTCCGCGACACCGTGGCCGTAGGCGCTCTCCACCACCGTGCGGATCGGCGCGGGCATCGTGCTCAGGTCGGGGATGCCGCCGCCGCCCGTGCCCGCGTGACCGAGGGCCGCACCCCTGGGGCCGAGGTCGGTGAGGCCGTTCTTGACGTAGTCGGTGATCCGGTTGCCCAGGACCGCGCCCAGGGCGGAGACGCCCACCGCACCGCCGAGGGACCGGAAGAAGGTCACCGTGGAGCTGGCGGCACCCAGGTCGCCCGGCTCCACCTGGTTCTGCGTGCACAGCACCAGGTTCTGCATCATCATGCCGATGCCGAGACCCAGCAGCGCCATGAAGATCGCGATGTGCCAGTACTCGGTGTCGTACCGGATCGTGCCCAGCAGGCCGAGGCCCGCGGTCACCAGCACACCGCCGGCGATCAGCCACGCCTTCCAGCGACCGGTCCGGGTGATGACCTGCCCGGAGACGGTGGAGGAGACGAACAGGCCCGCGATCATCGGGATCGTCATGACGCCGGACATCGTCGGCGACTTGTCCCGGGCCAGCTGGAAGTACTGGCTGAAGAAGACGGTCCCGGCGAACATCGCGACACCGACGAACAGCGAGGCAAGCGAGGCCAGCGTGATGGTCCGGTTGCGGAACAGCCGCAGCGGGATGATCGGCTCGCTCGCCCTCGCCTCGACGAGGACGAACACCGCCAGCAGCGCCAGCGAACCGCCGACCATCGCGTACGTCTGCCAGGACACCCAGTCGTACTTGTCACCGGCGAAGGTCACCCAGACCAGCAGCAGGCAGACGGCCGCGGTGACGAAGAAGGCGCCGGCCCAGTCGACCTTGACCTTCCGCTTCACGACGGGCAGGTGCAGGGTCTTCTGCAGCACGATCAGGGCGATCACGGCGAAGGGCACACCGACGTAGAAGCACCAGCGCCAGCCGAGCCAGTCGGTGTCGGTGATGACACCGCCGACCAGCGGGCCGCCGACCATGGCGGTGGCGAAGGTGGCGCCGAGGTAGCCGTTGTACCGGCCGCGCTCACGCGGCGAGATCATCGCCGCCATGATGATCTGGGCCAGCGCGGACAGACCGCCCATGCCGATGCCCTGGACCGCACGGAAGGTGATGAGCATGCCCGGGTTCTGGGACATGCCGGCCGCCGCCGACCCCAGCACGAAGACGACCAGCGCGAGCTGGATCAGCAGCTTCTTCGAGAACAGGTCGGCGAGCTTGCCCCACAGCGGGGTGGACGCGGTCATCGTCAGCAGGGACGCGGTCACGACCCAGGTGTAGGCGCTCTGACCGCCCCCGAGGTCGCTGATGATCCGGGGCAGGGCGTTGGAGACGATCGTCGACGACAGGATCGCGACGAACATGCCGAGCAGAAGGCCGGTGAGGGCCTCCATGATCTGCCGGTGCGTCATCGCAGCGCCGTCACCGGAGGAGCCGTGGGAGCCTCCCCCGTGCTTGGCATGAGCCCGCACACCGGCTGGTGTGGTCGTTGCCATGGGCTTCCTTTTCTTACGTGCTTGCGGGTGTACGGGTGGGGTCGAAGGCGGCCGGCGCGACGCGGTTCCCGGGCCGGCAGTCGAAGCTCTCCCGCAGCCGCGCCATGAGGTGCGTGAGCTGGCCGACCTCCTCCTCGGTCCAGTCGCCCAGACGCTCGGCGAGGACCTCGGTGGTCCGCCGGGACAGCTCGTCGAGCTGTGTGCGGCCCGCGGGTGTGAGGCGCAGGATGCGTGAGCGCTTGTCCGCGGGGTCGGGGGAGCGTTCGATCCAGCCTCGGTCCACGACGTGCGCGACATGGCGGCTGGTGACCGACATGTCCACCGCCAGCAGCTCGGCGAGCTTGCTGATGCGCATGTCGCCATGGCGGTCCAGCAGGGTCAGAACGGCCGCCGACCCGCCGGGGCACTCGGCGGGCATGATCCTGCCGAGCTCCCGCTTCACGGCGCCGAAGGCGCTGAACTGGCGGACCAGCTCTTCGTACTGCGCCCTGTCGGCCATGACACCCCGCTTTCGTTGCTTAGGGCAACCATAGAAGCTGTTGGTTGTTACACGCAAACAAAAGATCGACGAGCGGCATAAAAAGTTGGCAAAGGCAAGTATTGCGGGGGTGAACGCTCTGGTCGGCACTCCGGCGGTACGAGCCGACCGCACCCAAGCGGAATCCCTACCCCCACTTGGGGAGCCCCGCCGTTTTCGCTAGGGTCTCGGGCCATGGCTAACAACCAGGCCCCGCAGGGCAATCACGACCCCGCCGGCAGCACCCAGATGTTCCGCGCGTTCGTCGACGAGGCCCCGCAGGGCCGTCAGGCGGCGGCACCTTCCAGCAGCGGACCGCGCATCGGTCTCATCCTCGGCGTCATCGCCGCCGTGGCGGTCGTCGCGGCGGTTGCCTGGCTGGCGCTGGCGTAACCCGGGCCGCGCCGACACTGAGGCAGCCCGGCGGAACGGGGGGCGCCCGCCCCCACGGTCCCGCACTCGCGTACGGCGAGAAGGGGCCGTGTCGGGGGGTGTCCGCCCGCAGCGGTTGGCGCCTCAACGCCGGTCAGTCGGCAAGGGGGCCCATCGCGCCGCTCCGAGGACGGACACCCCCGGCGCGGCCCCGCCCGCCACCCGGCGCCCGGCGTCCGGCGTAGCGGACGCGTACCCCCAGCAAGCAGACAGGCCGCCGCAGGCATGCGACGGCCGTGTCAGAAAACCCGAAGCCGAGCCGAACCTGAGCCCGAGCCCGAGCGCGAGCCGAACCTGCGCCCGAGCCGAACCTGCGCCCGAGCCGAACCTGAGCCCGAGCCCGAGCGCGAGCCGATCCCGATGCGCCCGCAGGGCATCGAGCCGACCCCGAATCCGGCCCCTCGGTCAGTCCGAGATCAGGCCTTCCCGGAGCTGCGCCAGCGTCCGGGTCAGCAGCCGGGAGACATGCATCTGCGAGATGCCGACCTCCTCGCCGATCTGTGACTGCGTCATGTTCGCGAAGAAGCGGAGCATGATGATCCGCCGCTCACGAGGCGGCAGCTTCGCCAGCAACGGCTTCAGCGACTCGCGGTACTCCACACCCTCCAGCGCGGTGTCCTCGTACCCCAGCCGGTCCGCCAGCGACCCCTCGCCGCCGTCGTCCTCCGGCGCCGGCGAGTCCAGCGAGGACGCCGTGTAGGCGTTCCCCACCGCCAGCCCGTCGACGACGTCCTCCTCGGACACCCCGAGCACGGAGGCGAGTTCGGTCACCGTCGGCGACCGGTCCAGCTTCTGCGAGAGCTCGTCGCTGGCCTTGGTCAGAGCGAGCCGCAGCTCCTGCAGCCGGCGCGGCACGCGCACCGACCACGACGTGTCCCGGAAGAACCGCTTGATCTCCCCGACCACCGTCGGCATCGCGAACGTCGGGAACTCCACGCCCCGTTCGCAGTCGAACCGGTCGATCGCCTTGATCAGCCCGATCGTGCCGACCTGGACGATGTCCTCCATCGGCTCGTTCCGGGACCGGAACCGCGCGGCGGCGTACCGCACCAGCGGGAGGTTGAGCTCGATGAGTGTGTCTCGGACGTACGCACGCTCGGGGCTGTCCTCGTCGAGCGCGGCCAGCCGCAGGAACAGGGAGCGGGACAGGGTGCGGGTGTCGATGGCGCCCGCGGTCGGAAGGACCGGGACGGGCTCGGCCACGAGGGCCGGAGCCTCATCGATGGGGCCGAGTGAGTCGAGAGCATGGGGAGCTGACTCGCTCTCCGCGAGCGTGAGCACCTTCGAGCTGCCCTGTTCTGCGGACATGCCACCCCCTTTGGGTCGCGGGACGGTCGCGGCGGACGCTCCCGTCTGAGGAACGCAGCCTTCACCTGAATACCGGAGCCGGAGCTCCGGCAAACGCGCTTCACGCAGAATGTCACATGTCGGCAACACGCTGTAGTGACATGTCGACATCTGAGATGCGAATCCGCCCTGCAAACAAGGGGTCTGACGGCCTTTCGGCTCTCAACTACCGGAAAGCGCCCTGATGAGCGATTCCCTCCCCGAGGTGACCTCTCGCTTACGTTTGCGGTTACGCGTCGATGCGGTTCGCGGACCGCAACCGCTGGAAGCTACGCGCGAGTAGCCGCGACACATGCATCTGCGAGACGCCGAGCTCCGCGCTGATCTGAGACTGCGTGAGATTGCTGTAGTACCGCAGCAGCAGGATCCGCTGCTCCCGCTCGGGCAGCTGGACGAGCAGGTGCCGTACGAGGTCGCGGTGCTCCACGCCGTCCAGCGCGGGATCCTCGTAGCCGAGCCGGTCCAGCAGCCCCGGCATGCCGTCGCCCTCCTGCGCGGCCTCCAGGGAGGTCGCGTGGTACGACCGTCCGGCCTCGATGCAGGACAGCACCTCGTCCTCGGTGATGCGCAGCCGCTCGGCGATCTCCGCGGTCGTCGGGGTCCGCCCGAAGGCTGTCGTCAGGTCCTCCGTCGCACTGTTGACCTGCACCCACAGCTCGTGCAGCCGGCGCGGCACATGGACCGTGCGGACGTTGTCGCGGAAGTACCGCTTGATCTCGCCGACGACCGTGGGCATCGCGAAGGTCGGGAACTGCACGCCCCGGTCCGGGTCGAAGCGGTCGATGGCGTTGATGAGCCCGATCGTGCCGACCTGGACGACGTCCTCCATCGGCTCGTTGCGGGAGCGGAACCGGGCGGCGGCGTACCGCACGAGCGGAAGGTTCGCCTCGATGAGCGCCCCGCGCACGCGGTCGTGCTCCGGGGTGCCCGGCTGGAGGTCCTTGAGCTGCGCGAAGAGGACCTGGGTGAGCGCCCGGGTGTCGGCCCCACGGCTGCTCCGCTGGGGAGCGGCCTGAACGACCGGGGCGGGTTCCGTGGCCGCGCCTTGGGCGGGCGCCGTCTGCGCGGGTGCGGCCTGCGGAGCCGGCGACGGCGGCTGAGGAGACGACGGCTGAGGAGACGACGACTGGGGTGGCGGTGGCTGAGGGGACGGTGCCTGAGGTGCGGTACTGGCCAGCACGGTCAACTCCACCTCGTCATCGTCAACTCATCCATCAACTCTTCCATGAAAAGCGGTCATAGCATCACAAGACATGTGCACTGTGTGCAAGCACCCCATAACTACGTGTTGAGGAATGAAAGCCGCACAAGTCAACTCAAGTAACAGAAGAGCCCCCTGTCATGGCGACAGGGGGCTCGGGAGGGCCGGCCTCAGAACTGGTAGTCCGCGATCACCCACGTGGCGAACTCCCGCCACAGCGCGACGCCCGCCTGGTGGTCCGGGTGCTCCACGTACCTCCGCAGCGCGTCCGCGTCGTCGAAGGCCGAGTTGATGGCGAAGTCGTACGCGATGGGGCGGTCGCTGAGGTTCCAGCCGAGCTCCCAGAAGCGGATCTCGGGGATCGTGCCCTCAAGCGCGCGGAAGGCCTCGACGCCCTCCACGACCCGGGCGTCGTCGCGCTCGACACCCTCACCGAGCTTGAACAGAACGAGGTGGCGGATCATCACTTTCCTCCCTTTGCGACCCACGTGGCGAAGTCGCCGAGGGCCCCGGCGGCGTCCGAGATGCCCTGGAACCCTATGAGGACGTAGTCGGCCGCCGTCTCGGGGTCCGTGATGATCACGTACACCGCGAAGACCACAAGGGCGAAGACGACGACCTTCTTCGCGTTCACCGCCATCGCGGCCTCCCCTGTCACTGGTTCCCGTGCAGCGCACATGTGTCACTGGTGTCCGTGCCGCACATGATCGCACGAAGGATCGATCACCCGAAGGGGCGGACGCACGAAGGGCCCCGCCTGACGACGGGGCCCTTCTCAAGCGGTAGCGGAGGGATTTGAACCCTCGGTGACTTGCGCCACACTCGCTTTCGAGGCGAGCTCCTTCGGCCGCTCGGACACGCTACCGAGGGAGACCTTACAGCAAGGTGCCGCGTGCTTCGAAATCGGTATTCAGCGCCCTCGGAAGAAGTCGGTGAGCAGCTCGGCACACTGCTCGGCGAGCACTCCCCCGATCACCTCGGGCCGGTGGTTGAGCCTCCGGTCGCGCACGAGATCCCAGAGGGAGCCGACCGCGCCGGCCTTCTCGTCGCGGGCGCCGTAGACGAGCCGGTCGACGCGGGACTGCTGGATCGCGCCCGCGCACATCGTGCAGGGCTCCAGGGTCACCACGAGGGTGCAGCCGGCGAGCCGCCACGCGCCGAGCGCCGCCGCGGCCCGCCGCAGGGCGAGGACCTCCGCGTGGGCCGTCGGATCGCCGCCGGCCTCGCGTTCGTTGTGCCCGGCCGCGAGCACGGTCGTGCCGTCCGGGGCCAGGACGAGGGCGCCGACGGGGACGTCCCCGCCCCGGACGGCCTCGGCGGCCTCGTCCAGGGCGAGTCGCATCGCGGGCCGCCAGGGGTCCCGGACCGGATCCGGCGGTGCCGGGGTGGCGGGACCGGTCAGCGGACGGTCTCCAGGGTCTCCGAGGCGCCCAGGGACTCGGCGATCTCGTTGACGGCGTCCGTCGCCAGCGAGCGCAGTTCCTTCTCGCTCACGCCGAGGTCGTCCAGGATCAGGGCGTCGCCGACCGGGCCGTGCGGCACGGCCTCGGCGGAGGCGGCGGGCCCGGCGTCGTCGTCGGTATCGTCCTCGTCGTCCTCGGAATCACCGTCCTCGGTGCCGTCGAGGTCGAGGGCGTCGAGGACGTCCCCGTCGTCCGGATCGCGGCCGAGCAGCTCGTCGGTGAGCAGGATCTCGCCGTAGCTGCTGCGGGCAGCGGCGGCGGCGTCCGAGACGTAGATACGAGGGTCTTCCTCGCCGTCCACGCGGACGACGCCGAACCAGGCGTCCTCCTGCTCGATGAGCACGAGCACCGTGTCCTCGTCGGGGGAGGCTTCACGGGCGAGGTCGGCGAGATCCGACAGGGTTTCCACATCGTCGAGCTCTGTGTCGCTCGCTTCCCACCCGTCTTCGGTGCGCGCGAGCAGTGCGGCGAAGTACACCGTGACTCTCCCACTGGTCTTAGGCGTGCCGGTTGGGGGTCCCCCCGGCGGAGGTTACGGGCGGGGAGTGCTCGTCCGAGCCCCACCCACTCGGAATCGTGGCAGAAACAAGGCGTTCAGGGGACGTCTTCGGCTCCCTGTGTCCGGCAGTTCCGCTCGCACGCCCGTTGCCGCCACCTGCGGATCGTACGCGGCTTTGCCCCGCTCCACGCACGGTCGACCGCGACAACCTCCGCGCGGTTCGTGATCTTCGCCGGGGGTTTCCACCCCGTTCCCTACCAGCGGAACGTGCGCATGCGCATCGCGTGGCGCAGCCGGGCCGTCTTGGCGCGGCGCGGCTGGACGCGGTCGCGCAGTTCCCGGGCCTCGGCCAGATCGCGCAGGAACCGGGCGCGACGCCGGCGCCGCTCGGCGTCGGACTCCTCGGCCCCGTCCGCGCGGTCGGGCTCCGGGTTCGTCCCCGGCCATGAGCGCGGCGACGGCTCGTCTCGGAATGTCTCGTCTCGGAATTTCCGGTCGGGCATCAGGTTCACCATCCCCACTCCATCCTTCCCACGTTCCCCCGGACGGGCGGTTTGACGCCGGTGCTCGCGCGCGGCCGTACGGCGGGCTTGCCGTGCGGTCCGGTGGATCCCGCCCGGTTACTGTTGTGGACATGCGTCTCCACGTCGTCGACCACCCTCTGGTCGCCCACAAACTCACCACGCTGCGCGACCAGCGCACCGACTCCGCGACCTTCCGCCGCCTCGCCGACGAGCTGGTCACCCTGCTCGCCTACGAGGCCACGCGTGACGTGCGCACCGAACAGGTCGACATCCAGACGCCGGTCGCGCGGACCACGGGCGTCAAGCTGTCCCACCCTCGGCCGCTGGTGGTGCCGATCCTGCGCGCCGGGCTCGGCATGCTGGACGGCATGGTCCGGCTGCTGCCGACCGCCGAGGTGGGCTTCCTGGGCATGATCCGCAACGAGGAGACGCTCCAGGCCTCCACGTACGCGACGCGCATGCCCGAGGACCTGTCGGGGCGTCAGGTGTACGTGCTCGACCCGATGCTCGCCACCGGCGGCACGCTGGTCGCGGCGATCAGGGAGCTGATCCGGCGCGGCGCCGACGACGTGACCGCCGTGGTGCTGCTGGCGGCCCCGGAGGGCGTCGAGATCATGGAGCGCGAGCTGGCGGGTACGCCGGTGACGGTCGTGACCGCCTCGGTCGACGAGCGGCTGAACGAGCACGGCTACATCGTGCCGGGCCTCGGAGACGCGGGGGACCGGATGTACGGATCCGCCGAGTAGGGCCCCCGGGGGCCCGGGGCCCGCGGGTACACCCTCGTGGGCCTGCGGACAGGAACCCGGTGACCTCCGGGTACACCATCGGGCACCAGTGGGCGCACGCCTGGGGACTTGCGGGTACACCATCGGGCACCTGTGGGCGCACCCCTGGGACTTGCGGTTACACCCCCGGGAGCCGCCGGCCCTCGGGGACCTGCTCAGCAGCCCTTCCCGGACGGCGCCGGCTCGGGCCTGGCCAGCTTGGTCAGGGTCCGGTCGGCATCGCGCTGTTTCGCCAGCTCCTTGAAGGCGTCGCCGATGACGAGGTCGACGGCAGGGCCCTTGCGGGCGGCCTCGGTCCGTCGTTCGGCGCCCGGGAGCTGGGTGCCGAGCACGGGCAGCGTGGTGTCGAGCGCGGTGGCCGGGCCGAGCAGCAGCCCGGTGCCTTTGACCTTCTTGTCGTACTGCTTGGTCGCGTTGCCCACGTCGCCGATCTTGAAGCCGCGCTTCTTGAGCTCGTCGGCGGTCTTCTTCGCCAGGCCGGCGCGGGTGGTGGCGTTGAGTACGTTGACGGTGATCGTGCGCGGCTCGGGCAGGGGCTTGGCGCTGGGCGAGGCGCTCGCCTTGGTCGCGACGCCGCAGTCCGTCCCGTCACCGGCCGCCGAAGCCTTTCTGCCGCCGCCGGTGAAGACGTCGATGAGCTGCAGCGTGCCCCATCCGCCCACGCCGAGGACGACAACGGACGCGACGGTCAGGACGACGAGCCTGCCGCGCCGCCGGGGCCGGCGCATCTTGGGGTACTTGTTGCCCGTGATGCGGTACTTGCCGCCCATGCCGGGGGGAGTCAGCATGCTCATGAGCGCAGCGTAGTGCGCCCGGGCGACGATGCCTACTAGATGATCATTCGACGTCGCCCAGTGGAACCCGAAAGGGTCAACCCGCGACCGGCGGGGATCAGTCGAGTTCGAGCACGCGCGCGTGCAGCACCTGGCGCTGCTGGAGTGCCGCCCGCACCGCGCGGTGCAGTCCGTCCTCCAGGTACAGGTCGCCCTGCCACTTCACGACGTGCGCGAAGAGGTCGCCGTAGAACGTGGAGTCCTCGGCGAGCAGTGTTTCCAGATCGAGCTGACCCTTGGTCGTCACGAGCTGATCGAGGCGGACCGGGCGCGGCGCGACGTCCGCCCACTGCCGGGTGCTTTCCCGGCCGTGGTCGGGGTACGGCCGGCCGTTTCCGATGCGCTTGAAGATCACACGGAAAGCCTACCGGTCAAGACCTTCCGGGCGCAGCCATGGCGCCCCAGTGCGGCGCTGAAAAAATCCCCACAAGGCGGTATGAACCCGGAGCCTCCCGCCCCGGAGGTGTCCGCCCGCGCCGCCGCCCTTCCGCCGGAGCCCCTGCGAATCGCCTCGGGCCAGGTCTTCCCCGGCCCGGCCCTCTGCCCGGGCGTCCGGGCGTCCGGGCGGCCCGGCACACGGAATTCGCTCGAAAGGAGTCGGCGTCAGGGAGCGGCTCAGGAGGGGGCGTCCTCTTCGTTGCCGCAGGCTCCGAAGGGCGTACCCGCCGAGGTCCTCGCCCGGCTCGGCCAGCGCGACCGGCACGCCCTCGGGACGTCGCCGGCCCGGTCGGTGGGGACGAGGATCGGGCCGGAGATCAGGCGCTCACGCGCTCGCAGCTCGGGGCGGCGAGAGGTGCCCTGCGGCGGAGGCGTTCGGGGCGGGGAGACGTGCCCTGCGACGGAGCCGTTCGGGGCGGCGGAGGCGTCGGTCGGGCCGCCTCCGCCGTCGCGCCTCCGGTCAGCCGCGTTCCCTTTCCCCCGGCCGTTTCCGCGTGTCCGGCTCGGGCCGGGAGGGTTCGGGGCGGGGCGGCCGGGGGGTGTTGCGGGCGGCCTCCGCGCGCACCAGGGCGCGCAGGACGGCGTACGGGTCTTGACGCATGGCTGTTCCTCGTCATTCCTCGTCGTTCCTGTTCCGTGCGGGCTGCCGGCCGGGTCAGCAGCGCAGGACTTCGGAACGCAGGGGGCGAGGGTCGTACGCCGGGCTCGGCGGCACGGGCCCGGAGCGGTGCGCGGGGGACGCGGGCCCGGGAGCCCGGAGCGGGGCGGGGCCCGGCGGGACAGCGGTGCGGCGGGAGCCTCTGACCGGCGGGCGCAGGACGGCGTCGAGGACGTCGCACCCGACGGTGGTGCTGTCCCCGGAGACGGCGGCCGTCGACCCCGCGTGGGCCTCGGCGTGGGCGCCCGGCACGAGCAGGGCGAGCAGCAGGACGAGCACCCGCAGCCAGGTGTTCCGGCGCGGGCCGCGGGGGACCGGCTGCGGGGCGGAGGTCACGGGAGGTCATCTCCGCCGGGTGCGGGCCGTTCATCGCGCCGGCCGCGAGATCCGTCCGCTCGGCGTATGCCGGTGCCCGCGGCGCGCGGCCGTGACGGTCCCGGTGGCTCGGGCCGGTCGTTCTCCGTGGGCGGGGTGGGGGCGTGCGGCTCACGGGGCGATGAGGGGTGCGGGCCGTGCGGCTCGCCGGGGGATGACGGGTGCGGGCCGTGCGGGTCGGGTGGCCAGGTGTGCTGCGGGCCGTGTGGCGGGGTCCGGCCGGGTTGTTCGCGTGGGCCGGGGTTCCGGGGCGCCTGCGGATCGAGCGGCCAGGGGGCGGGCGGTCCGGATGGCCGGTGAGGGGGCCGTCCGTGCCGTTCACGGCCCTGCCGGTCAGGGGGTATCGGGCCGTCGGGCGCGCGATCGGGGTCGGTGTCGTGCTCCCGGCCCGAAGGGGAGCCGCTCGGTGGCTCGGCCATGGTTCATGCTCGGGTCCGGCCGCGGAGGCGCGCCACCCGGGCGGGCCAGGTGGACGACAGGCGCTACGTGCCGGAGGCCTTCGCCGCCTTCGCCGCCGCCTTCATCTCCTGCTTGTGTGCCCTCACCTTCACCAGCGACTCCGGGCCGGTGATGTCGGCGACCGAGCGGAAGGAGTCCGGGTCGCCATAGGAGCCCGCGGCCTCTCGCCACCCCGTCGGCCGTACGCCGAGCTGTTTGCCGAGCAGGGCGAGGAAGATCTGGGCCTTCTGTTTGCCGAAGCCGGGCAGTTCCGCGAGGCGCTTCAGCAGTTCCTTGCCGGTGCCGACGTCCCTCCAGACGGCCTCGGCGTCACCGTCGTAGTGCTCGACGAGGTACTGGCACAGTTGCTGGATGCGCTTGGCCATGGAGCCCGGGTAACGGTGCACCGCCGGTTTGCGGGAGAGCAGCGCCGCGAAAGCCTCCGGCTCGTGGGCGGCGATCTCGTGCGCGTCCAGGTCGTCGCCGCCGAGCCGCCGGGCGATCGTGGCCGGGCCCTTGAACGCCCACTCCATCGGAACCTGCTGGTCCAGCAGCATGCCGACCAGCGCGGCGAGCGGACTGCGGCCGAGCAGCGCGTCGGCCTCGGGATCCTGGGCGAGGTGCAGGGTGACGTCCATGCCCCGATCATCCCCCGGGGCGGGCGCTCCCGCTGCTCAGGTCGCCCGCCAGTAGCCCAGCGCGTGCACCCGCTGCTTGGGCAGGCCCAGTTCCTTGCGGACGTACGTCGCGAGCGTCCGGGTCGTCGCCGTGTCGCAGGCGATCCAGACGTACGGGTCGGAGGTGTCCCGGAGCAGGCCGGGCAGGTCCGACTTCACCCGGTCGACGAGGTGGGCGCCGGAGTCCTGGCGCGGCACCTTGCGCAGCTCGTGCCGGGCCGGGTCGGTGCGGTACGGCAGGTCGTCGTCGCCGCCCTCGAACCAGACGGTCGCCGGGGCGGGGCCCAGGGCGTCCAGGAGCGAGTTGAGGGCCGGGAGGGAGGCCGGGTCGCCGACGGCGAAGACGTGCGAGGGCGCGGGGTCCGGGTGCTCGAAGCCGGTGCCCTGGACGGTCGCCTCGATGGTGTCGCCCGGCTTCGCCGCCCTGGCCCAGTCGCCGGCGCACCCCTCGTGCAGGGCGAACTCCAGGGCGAAGGTGCCGGTCCCGGCACCGGGGTCGGGTTCGGGGTCGACCAGCGTGTAGGCCCGCTGGTGCGGCTTGCCCGCGTTGTCGAACCACAGCCGTACCCACATGGCGGGATGCACTCCGGTCGCGGCCAGCAGACCGCCGTCGGTGAAGCGCAGCCGCCGGTAGTGCGGGGTGACGTCCTCGACGTCCGTGACCGTGAACTCGAAGTCCTTGCCGCGCAGCAGTTTGAGGACCGCGCCCTCCCAACCCCGCCCCTGCCCCATCGCGCCCTCACCCTTCACGTACCATTCCGCCACGATTGACTTAGGCAAGGCTAACCTAAAAGGAAGAAGGAGTGCAGCGTGGCCACCGAGATCTACCGTGATGCCTGGGGCATTCCGCATCTGCGCGCGGGCGGCGCGGCCGGACTCGCCCACGCCCAGGGCCTCGTCACCGCCCGGGACCGGGCCTGGCAGCTGGAGATCGAGCGCCACCGGGCGCAGGGCACCTCGGCGTCCTTCCTCGGCGCAGGCGCCCTGGCCTGGGACCGGTTCGCGAGACGGGCCAGAGTCGACGACACCGCGCGACGCTGCTTCGCGGACCTGGAGAGGAAGGACCCCGAGACGGCGCGGTGGGTGCGCGCGTACGTCGACGGGGTCAACGAAGGGCTCGCCGGCGGCACCGCCCCCGAGTTCGCCCGCACCGGCCTCGCCCCGGGCCGCTGGGAACCCTGGACCCCCCTCGGCGTCTGGCTCGCCACGCACATCCTCTTCGCCGGGTTCCCGGCCAAGCTCTGGCGCGAGCAGGTCGCCACCCACCTCGGCGCGGACGCCGTCGGGCTCTTCGCCACCGACGGCCCCGGCACCTCCGGCAGCAACGGCTGGCTGGTGAGCGGCGAGCGGAGCGTCACCGGACAGGCGGTCATCGCCGGCGACCCCCACCGCTGGATCGAGGACCCGGGCGTCTACCAGCAGATCCACCTGTCCTGCCCGGAGTTCGACGTGGTGGGCCTGGCCGTCCCCGGCGTGCCCGGCATCGCCCACTTCGGGCACACCGGCACGGTCGCCTGGGCCATCACCAACGCCATGGCCGACTACCAGGACCTCTACCGGGAACGGCTGCGGCGCACCGGCGCCGGTGTGGAGGCCCTCGGCCCGGACGGGATCTGGCGGCGGGCGGCCCGGCACACCGAGACCGTCGAGGTGGCGGGTGAGGAACCGGTCGAGGTCGAGGTGATCGAGACCGCCCGGGGCCCGGTGATCATCGGCGGACCCGAGGGCCTCGACGGCGACCCGGCCGACCCGGCCGATCCCTCCGGCCCGCCCGTGGCGATCAGCCTGCGCCACCCGCCCCGCGTCACCGCGGACCTCGGCTTCGGCGCACTGCTGCCACTGCTGCGGGCGCGCCGGGTCGCCGACGTGGACCGGGCCTTCGACCACTGGGCCGAACCGGTCAACGTCGTCCAGGCCGCCGACACCGAGGGCGGTGTCCTGCACCGCGTGGCCGGGCGGGTGCCGCGGCGCGCCGGGACCAACTCCCTGCGCGTGGTGCCCGCCTGGGAGCCCGGTCACGAGTGGCGGGGCTGGCACGAGACGCCCCGCGCCGGGCTCACCGACGGGGTCGCCGTCATGGCCAACCAGCGCGGCCCGTCCGGGCCCCTCGGCGTCGAGTTCGCCCCGCCGCACCGCGCCGACCGCATCGCCGCGCTGCTCGCCGGCAAGGAGCGCTGGTCCGCCGCCGACATGACCGCGATCCACACGGACACCCACCTGGTCTCCGCATCCTCCCTCCTGGACCACCTCGGCGCCCTCGACGACCTCACCCCCGAGGCCGCCGCCCTCCGGGACCGGCTCCTCGGCTGGGACCGCCACATGGACGCCGGCAGCGCCGACGCGGCCCTCTACGCGGCCGTGCGCGCGGCGGTCGTACGGCGGCTCGCGGCGGACCCGGTGTTCATCCCGCTCACCGCGCCACCGGCGTACCCGGACCTCTTCCAGCCCTGGCTGGCCCTCCTCCCCCGGGTCGCCTTCGCCCTCGAGCACCTGCTGCGGGCCGGGGACCTGTACGGAATCGACCGCCCGGCGGCCGTCCGGGCGGCGATCGAGGACGTCGCCGTACACCCCCCGGCCGGGGTCTGGGGAGACACCCACCGCCTCGCCCCCTGGCGGGCGCTGGAGCCGGAGCGGCCCTACGACGAACCGGGGCTGTCCGGCGACCACGACTGCGTGCTGTGCACCTCGGGCGTGCCGGGCCTCACCGACCGCGCCGCCAGGGGCCCGGCCGCCCGGTACGTCTGGGACCTGGCCCGGCGCGACGACAGCCGCTGGGTGGTACCGCTCGGCGCCTCGGGCGTCCCCGGCTCACCCCACCACCGCGACCAGCTCCCCCTGTGGCTCGCGGGAGACCTCGTCCCGGTCGTCACCGACTGGGCTCAGCTGGAGAAGGAAGCCGATGTCTGACCCGTACGCCTCCCGCACGCCCGTCCACGAGCAGCCGATCGACGGCTTCGGCACCGTCCGCGTACTGCCGCTGGACCCCGCCGCCGACGCCGCCGTCATCCACCACTGGGTCAGCGGGGAACGGGCCGTCTTCTGGGGCATGACCGAACTGACCGAACAACAGGTCGCCGACCTCTACGCCCACATGGCCACGCTCGACACCCACCACGCCCACCTCGTCGTCCGGGACGGCGAGCCGGTCGCGCTCCTGCAGACCTACGAGCCGGAGGCCGACCGCGTCAGCGAGTGCTACGCCGTCCGCCCCGGTGACATCGGCCTCCACCTGCTCCTCGCCCCCGCCGGCCCGGGAGGCGCACAGCCAGGCTGGACGGCCCGTCTCATGTCGGTCGTCGCCGCATACGTCCTGCTCGGCCTGGACCGCCGACGGGTCGTGGTCGACCCGGACGTGCGCAACCAGAAGGCGATCACCCGTTTCCTCAGGACGGGTTTCACCGCCGGGCCGGTGGTGGCCCTGCCGGAGATCGACCTCCCGGACGTGTACCTGCCGGAGAAGAAGGCCCAGCTCGCCTTCCTGGACCGGGAGATACTGTTCCCCGGGTGACGCCACAGGACCTCATCGCCCACTACCGGCTCGAACCGATCCCGCGTGAGGGCGGCCTGTTCCGCCAGACCTGGGCCGGTCCCGAACGCCCCGACGGCAGGCCGGAGGGCACGGCGATCGTCGCGCTCCTGGCAGCGGACGACTTCTCCGCCCTCCACCGCCTGCCGACGGACGAGATCTGGCACTTCTACCGGGGTGATCCCCTGGAGCTCCTCCTGCTCGCCCCGGACGGCGGCATCCGGACGGCGGTCCTCGGGCCGGACGTCCTGAACGGCCACCACGTCCAGTTCACGGTCCCGGCGGGCACCTGGATGGGCGGCAGGGTGAGCGAGGGCGGCTCATGGACCCTGTTCGGCTGCACGATGGCCCCGGGCTTCACGTTCGAGGGCTACGAACACGGGGACGCGGCGGAACTGACGGCTCGTTTCCCGGCAGCGGCGGACAGGATCGCCGGACTGTGCAGGCCTTCCGCCTAGGGGGCTTCTGATGGATCTCCGCGGCGTCACGACGCCCGGCACGCACGCTCGCCGCACGCCGTGAACGGACAGGTGGCTCCGCCACATGACCGTTCACGGCGCACGCCGATCGCACGCACCGAACGCCGCTCCTTCTTCCACGTAGATCCATCAGAACCCCCTAGCCACGCTCCCACCCCGTTGAGCGCCGCACCGATCCCGTGCGTACATAACGCGGAGCCGTCCAGCCCGACCCCGGAGAACGACGTGGACCAACGCCGGAACGAGGACCGCGATGCCGGACACCCCCGGCGATGTCAGGCCCTGGTGCTCCTCGGCGCCGTGCTGGTCCTGCTCCTCGCCGGGGCGGCCCCCGCGTCCGCGCACGCCGCCCTGCGCGCCACCGACCCCGGCGACGACTCGGTCCTCCGGCAGGCCCCCCGCCACGTCACCCTGACCTTCACCGAGTCCGTCGGCCTGCTCGACGACTCCTTCCGGGTCTTCGGGCCCGACCAGCGCCGGGTCCACACCGGCGAGGCCACGCACGCCGACGGCCGCTCCGACACGGCCCGGGTCGCCCTGCCCGGCAAGCTCGCCCAGGGCACCTACACGGTGGCCTGGCGGGTCGTCTCCGCCGACAGCCACCCCGTCTCCGGCGCCTTCAGCTTCTCCGTGGGGAAGCGCTCCGCGACCACCTCCCAGCTCGACACGGGCCCGGCCGAGGACCCGCTCACCCGCGGCCTCTACGACGCCGCCCGCTACCTCGCCTACCTCGCCGCCGCGCTGCTCGTCGGCACGGCGGCGTTCGCGCTGCTGTGCCGGCCCGCGGACACCTCCCCGCTGCGCCGGCCGCTGGTGGCGGCCTGGTGGACGCTGCTGGGCTCGACGGCCGTCCTGCTCCTGCTGCGCGTCCCCTACGAGACGGGCGCGGGCCCGGCCTCGGCCTTCGACGCCTCCGCCCTGGGCCGCACCCTCACCGGCCGCCCCGGCGAGGCCCTGCTGGCCCGGCTGGTCATCCTCCTGCTGACCGCCGCCTTCCTGGTACGGCTGTCCGGGCGCCGGGAACGACGCGGGCCGGCCACCCTGGCGACCGGCACCGCCCTGGCCGCCGCCCTGGCCCTGACCTGGGCGGCGGCCGAGCACGCCTCCGCCGGGATCCAGGTGCCGCTGGCGATGACGTCGTCCGTACTGCACCTGCTGGCGACCGGTGTCTGGCTCGGCGGCCTGGTGGCGCTGCTGCTGACCCTGCGTCGCGCCTCCGACGACCTGGTGGAGGTCGTGCCCCGCTTCTCGCGGATCGCCTTCGCCTCGGTGATCGTCCTGGCCGTCACGGGCCTCTACCAGTCCTGGCGGGGCCTCGGCTCCCTCTTCGCGCTGAGCACGCCGTACGGGCGGCTGCTGCTCGCCAAAGTGGCCGGGGTGGCCGTGCTGTTGCTCGTGGCCGGGTACTCGCGGCGCTGGACGCAGCGGCTCGCGGCCCCGGAGACGGCCGTCCTGGCGGCCGCACCGGCCCGGGTCCCGCAGCCCGTCGGCGCACCGGCGGCACCCGACGGGCCCGGGCAGCCCGGCGCACCGGCGGAATGCGGCGGACCCGGGCAGCCGGGGGAGCCGGAGGGGCCGGAGGGGCTCGGCGAACCGGAGCCGGAGGGGCCCGGTGGGCCGGTGGAGGAGCCCGCCGCGTCCGACGCCGACCGGGACGACCAATGCCGCCGCCTGCGGCGTTCCGTGCTCGTCGAGGTCGCCGTCGCCGCCGTGGTGCTGATGATCACGACCGTGCTCACGGGAACCCTGCCGGGCCGCGCCCAGGCCGAGGCGGCCGAGCAGGCCCCCGCGGGTTCGCTCCCGCCCACCACCCAGACGACCGTGCCCTTCGACACGGGCGCCGCGACCCTGGCCGGCCGCGGTGCGGTGCTGGTCACCCTGGATCCGGCCCGGGTCGGCGAGAACGGCATCCAAGCGGTGGTCCACGGCTCCGACGAGGGCCTGGTCGTCGTCCCCGAGCTCCGCATCACCTTCACCCTGCCCTCCCGGAAGATCGGACCGATCGACGCCGAACTCACCGACCGGGGCGGCTACTGGAGCACCAACTCCGTCAACCTGCCGCTCGCTGGGGACTGGACGATGAAGACGACGGTGCGGGTGTCGGACGTGGACCAGGTGTCGGTCGAGCGCCGGGTGCGGATCGAGCCCTAGGCAGCCGCACCGCCGCCGGCGGATCGTCGCCGACGAGCCGTGTCATGGTCTCGGCGGCGCGGACGGCGGCGTCGCCGCAGCAGTTGTTGAACAGCACGTGGACCTGTTCGGTCCGCTCGGCCAGCCGGCGCACGCGGGGCAGCCACCCGGCGAGTTCCTCCTCGGCGTAGGCGTACCGGAACCGGTCCTCCTTGCTGCCGGTCCCCCAGGCGGCGCTGCGGCCGTGGAACCGGACGACGGACACCCGCGGCGAGGTCACGGGGGTGACCGGCGGGACGGAGGAGGGCAGGGTCTGCGTCATGTCGACGGCGACCGCGGCCATGCCGTGCCGGGCCAGCAGGGCTTGTGTCGCCTCGTCCTGCCCCGGCTCCCACCAGGAGGGGTGCCGGAACTCCACGGCGAGCGGCCAGCCTTCGGTCCGCTCGGCGCACTCCCGGAGGAACGTCTCCGCCCGCGGCCCGGGCCGGAACCAGGGCGGGAACTGGAACAGCACGCACCCGAGCCGCCCGGCCTCCCGCAGTGGCGCGATCCCGGCAGCGAACCGGGCCCACACCTCGTCGAGCACCGCCGGGTCCCGGTGCTCGGCCGGCAGCCCGTCCGGCATCACCGCCTCCCGGGTGGGATGCCCGGTCAGCAGCGAGAAGGCCTTCACATCGAACACGAACCCGTCCGGTGTCCGCTCGGCCCACAGACGGCTGTTCCGCTCGCTCGGCAGCGCGTAGTACGAGGCGTCGACCTCGACGACCGGGAACCGCTCGGCGTAGTGCCGTAACCGCCCCTCGGCGTCCCGCCGCCCCGCCGGATACCAGCCGCTGCCGACCAGTGCCCGGTCGGTCCAGGAACACGTGCCCACGCGGATCTCACCCATGGGGGAGCGGTTACCCGGGCCGGGCGGCGGCAGGCTCCGCTTCTCGCGGGAACGCCTCGGTGAAACCCGGCCCAATCGGGGTAAGCAGGTCTAAGCAGGTCATATCAGCCCATGCCT
Source organism: Streptomyces sp. NPDC096046 (assembly GCF_040303285.1). Lineage (NCBI taxonomy): Bacteria > Bacillati > Actinomycetota > Actinomycetes > Kitasatosporales > Streptomycetaceae > Streptomyces > Streptomyces sp. NPDC096046. The sequence goes on from NZ_JBEOSZ010000001.1 coordinate 424,916, forward strand.
GGGGCTACGGCTGGAGTCTCCCGAGAGTGAGATGACCGATCATGGAGCAGCCCGTCACCGTCGGCCGGGGCACCCGGCCGTTCGGGGAAGCGCCCGAAGCCCTCGACGCCCTCGTCGGCGCGTCGCTGACGGCCCGGGTCTGCGTCGACGAACACGGCATCGTGACCGGCTGGAACGCGGGCGCCGAGCGGCTCCTCGGGTACGCGGCCGGGGAGGTGACCGGCCACCGCGCCGCGGACCTGCTGGCCGAGCCGATCCCGGTCCGCGGCGGCCTGCCCACCCTGGCCGGGCTGGCGCGCTGGAACGGCGACGTCGCGCTGAGGCACCGCGACGGCCGGAAACTGACGGTCGGGATCCTCGCCCACCACAGGCCACCCGGCGCCGACGCCCCGGCCTGGCTCATCGTCTCGGCCCTGACCGGCCGGCAGCCGCGGGCCGGCCTCGACGAATCCCTCGTGAGCTGGAGCTTCGCCCAGTCCCCGTGCTGCGCCCAGGCGATCTACGACACCCGGCTCAGGCTGCGCCGGGCCAACGCCGACATGGAGCGCTCCATGTCGCTCACCGAGGAGGAGATGCGCGGCCTGCGCGTGTCCGAGATCGTCGACGACGACGCCGGCCTGCGGGCCGAACGCGACATGGCCCGGGTGCTGCGGACCGGCGAGCCGCAGTACGCGGAGAACTACCTGCGCGCCCCGGGCGAGAGCCATGAGCACGCCTGGTCGGTCTTCATGTCGGCGCTGCGCGACCACGAGGGCGCCGTCCAGGGCGTCTGCCTGTCGGCACACGACATGACCGAGCAGTTCTGGGCCCGCAAGCGCCTCCAGCTGATCGCCGAGGCCGGCCGGCGCATCGGCAGCACGCTCGACGTGACGCGCACGGCCCAGGAACTGGCGGACGTGACCGTCCCGGCCCTGGCCGACTTCGTCAGCGTCGATCTGCTGGCCGCGCTGGACGACGCGCCGGAGCCGCCCGCGCGGGCGGTCCCGGAGAACGGGCCGCTGCTGCTGCGCCGGGCCGCCCTGCGGTCCGTGACCCCCGGCGCTCCGGAGTCGGCCGTGGCGGCCGGCGCGGTGGGCTCCTACCCGGCGGGCTCGTTGCCCTACGAGAGCCTGCGCACCGGACGGCCCGCCCTGCACGCGGTGACCGATCCGGCGTTCGCCGCCTGGCTCGCCCGCGATCCGACCCGAGCCGCCCGGGTCCGGGCGTTCGGCGTCCACTCCGCGATGACCGTGCCGCTGGCCGCCCGCGGCACCAGGCTGGGCGTCGCCTTCTTCGTCCGGCACGCCAACCAGGAGACCTTCCGGCACGACGACCTGGTCCTGGCCGGGGAACTCGCCGCCCGGGCCGCGGTCAGCATCGACAACGCCCGCCGCTTCGCCCGCGAGCGCGCCACGGCCGTCACCCTCCAGCGCAGCCTGCTGCCGCGGCGGCTGCCCCGGCAGGCGGCCGTCGAGGTCGCCTCCCGCTACCTCCCGGCGGGCGGGCACGCCGGTGTCGGCGGGGACTGGTTCGACGTCATCCCCCTCTCCGGGGCGCGGGTGGCCCTGGTCGTCGGCGACGTGGTCGGCCACGGACTGCACGCCTCGGCGGCCATGGGGCGGCTGCGCACGGCGGTCCGCACGCTGGCCGACATCGACCTGCCGTGCGACGAGCTGCTGACCCGTCTCGACGACCTGGTCGCCCGCCTGAACACCGAGGAGGACGACGGCGAACCGGGCACAGCGGGCTCCACCGGCACTGCCTCGGCCGATGTCGGAGCCACCTGCCTGTACGCCGTCTACGACCCGGTGACGCGGCACTGCTGCCTGGCCGGGGCCGGGCATCCCGTACCGCTCGTGGTGAGCCCCGACGGCGCCGTCGACCTCGTCGGGCTCCCGGCCGCACCCCCGCTCGGCGTGGGCGGTCTGCCGTACGAGGCCACCGAGGTCGTCCTCCCCGAGGGCAGCCTGCTCGCGCTCTACACCAACGGCCTGATCGAGACCGCCGACCGGGACCTCGACACCGGCGTCCACCGGCTGCGGGAGGCCCTGGCCCGCCCGGCGGGCTCACTGGACGCGCTGTGCGACACGGTCCTCACCGACCTGCTGCCGCGGCGCCCGGCCGACGACGTGGCCCTGCTGATCGCCCGCACCCGCGCGCTCGACGCGAACCAGGTCGCCACCTGGGCGGTGCCGGCCGTCCCGTCCGCGGTCGCGCGAACCCGCAAGGACGTGGTGGCGCAACTGGAGCGGTGGGGTCTTTCCGACGCCGTGTTCGTCACGGAACTGGTCGTCAGCGAACTCGTCACCAACGCCATCCGGCACGCCGAGCCGCCGATCCGGCTGCGCCTGATCCACGACACGTCCTTGATCTGCGAGGTCTCCGACGGCGGCAACACCGCTCCCCACCTGCGGCGCGCCCGCACCTACGACGAGGGCGGCCGCGGCCTGCTCCTCGTCGCCCAGCTGACCCAGCGCTGGGGCACCCGCCAGGGCGCCACCGGCAAGACCATCTGGGCGGAACAGACCCTGTCCCGCCCGTGAGGAGGCACCGGCCATGACCACACACACGTCCCACCGGGCCGTACGCGCCCCCGTTCAGCAGGCCGCCCTGCTGTTCGGCATCGTCTTCCTGCTGATCGGCGTGCTGGGCTTCATCCCCGGCATCACCACCGACTACGGCTCGATGGAGTTCGCCTCCCACGACTCGGGCGCCGAACTCTTCGGCCTGTTCCAGGTCTCGATCCTGCACAACCTGGTGCACCTGGCCTATGGCCTCGCCGGTCTGGCCCTGTCCCGCTCGGCCGCCGGGGCGTACTCGTACCTGCTGGTCGGTGGCGCCGTCTATCTGGTGCTGTGGGTGTACGGGCTGTCCGTCGGCCAGGACAGCGACGCCAACTTCATCCCGCTCAACACCGCGGACGACTGGCTCCACTTCGTCCTGGGCATCGTCATGATCGGCCTGGCTCTGGCTCTCCGCCGGCGCTCCACCCGCGGCGGCGCACGGTAGGGATCACCCACGACGGCATGCAGACCTTCCTGCCCTACCCCGACTTCCGCACCACGGCCCTGGCCCTGGACCGCCGCCGCCTCGGCAAACAACGCGTCGAGGCCCTGCAGGTCCTGCGCGGCCTGGTGGTCCCCGGCTACGGGTGGCGGCGCCACCCGGCCGTCAGGATGTGGCTCGGCTACGAGGAGGCGCTGGTCCGCTACGGCCTGGAGATCTGCCGCGTCTGGCGTGAACAGGGCCACCAGGACACCTGTGCGGCCACGCTGGTGGCCGATCTCGCGGCGACCCGCCCGCACGCCCCGATCCGCGACCAGCGCAAACTGGCCGCCGACGGCGAACTCCCGCCCTGGCTCGGCGACGCTCCGTTCCACGAAAGCCACCGCTCGGCCCTGGTCCGCAAGGACCCCGCCACCTACGCGGACCTCTTCCCGGGCGTACCGGACGACCTGCCCTACATCTGGCCGGCCTCGGACCGCACGGGTGGGGAGACGTCCGGGACCTGACGGTCTCGCGGAGTCAGGCGGCCCTGCGGCGTGCCGGGCGCCCGGAGGTGGTGGGCTGCTCCGTCACGTCCTCGAACGGGAAGGTGTCGTCTTCCCCGAAGTCCGGAGCCTGGAAGGGGTTGGTCGCCGGAGGCGGCGACGCCGCGCCGGTACGGTCGGGTTGCCCTTCCACAGCGGAGAACAACGAAGTCGGTTCGATGAGAGGTCTCTTTTCCGTTACTGGCCCAGGGGAGGGCCAGGCGTGCCCTGACCGGGCACGAAGGTCCTACAGCTTGGTCATCTTGGCGTAAGGGCTCAGGATCCGCATCTGCGCCGACCCGAAGTCGACGAGCGCCGCGATTCCTTCCTCCATACCGATGACCCGGCCGAGCCCGTACATGTCGTGCGTGACCTGGTCACCCACGGCGAAGTGCTTGGGAGCGGGGGCGACCGGCGCCTTGAAGGGGCTGGTAGGCAAATGACGCTTGGGAGCAGCAGGCTTAGTCATTGACCTCAGTATGCGCCTACTCATGCCCCTCGCGCTGCGGCTGTCCACGTGCAGTGCCCGAACCGAGACGTACGAGAGATGTCGCACTGGCCCAGAAATTCGAACGCATGCTTGAATTCGGCCATGCGAACGTTTCCCGACGATCTTGTCCGGGCGCAGGGGGAGTGGACCGCCACCTACCGCCGGCTCGCCGACCGGCCCGGCCGCACCGAGCTGCGCCGTCGCCTGTACCGGCTGTCGGCCCGGACGTTCTTCCACCCCTCCTGGCAGCGGCGACGGCCGGCCCCCGCGGCCTGGTGGGAGCTGAGGGAGCTGGGGCGGTCGGCCGGGAACACGAGTGAGCGGCTCGACGGATGACGCGCCGACCTGCGGAGCCGTACATCCCGGACGATCCTGAAGGCATGTCCGGATCGATTCGCGTGATCGTGCATCCGCCCTCGCCCTCGGGCGGCCGGCGGGTGCGCGTGGACGGCGAGATCCTCGGACTCGCCCACAACGTGACCGACGTCGCGGAGTTCCTCCGCCGCGCCGGCCTGGAGATCGACCCGGCGGACGTGGCGGAGGCGCCGTGGATCGACTGGCACGGAGTGGGCCCCGAGCGCTGGGGCCCGGAGACAGGCGACTGACCCGCGGATCCGCACATCACGCCACACCGGCTTCAACCACTCTTCCGCGTCACACCGGAGGGCCCCATGAAGGACCTCAAGTACGAGCAAAAGCGCTCGCTGTCCCGCCAGGAGGCCGCCGATCAGCTCACGGCACTCGCGGACGCCCTGAGAGAGGGCGGGGACGCCGAGCTGCACCTCGGCCCCGGCACGCTGGGCCTGCGAATCCCCGACGACCTCCACAGCGAGCTGGAGGTCGAGATCGGCGACGGGGAGATCGAGCTGGAGATCGAGCTCAAGTGGCCGACCGCCCCAGCGCCCGCGACGCCGTCCCGCACGGACGCCCGCACGGAGAAACCCCAGCGGAAGAACGCGCCCGCCCCGGCGGGTCGAAACCGGGGCGCGAAACGGTCCGCCCCGAAGAAGCCGTGAGCGGACGTGAGAGGGCCGGGGCCGAGGAAGACGTCGAAGGGCCCCGCCACGTCATCTCCGTGATCGACAGCCCGGATCCGACCAGGAGGAGAAACACCGGCTTGCGGCTGACCAGCCGGTCGGTCCCATGCCGCCGAAGCATGCCCTCGAAGGCGTCGACGCGGTCCACGAGATGCGGAACCTCGCTCCCGATACCGTCCGCCCTCACTCGGACATGAGGCTCATCACGCCGTGGACACGGGAGAGGGTGAAAACCCGCTCGTCTTCTCGCAGGTGGCACCAGGCTTCGAGGTAGGGCGGATCGAGATTGAGGCGGCTGAGGGTGCGCACCGTCCTGTTCCCCGAGGCGGCGACGTACTCGACGGTGACGGGTTCACCGGTATCAATGGCATGGGCGAGCTGACGGACGTCGGTGTACGGCAGGTGCTTGGCCCACCCTGCGACGATCTCCTCGGTGTCCGTGGCGAAGGCCGCTCCTGCGTCGACCGGCTCGGGTTCGTCAGGCGTCGGCGGGGCCTTCAGCAGCCGGGCCGCCAGGATGTCCGGGTCTACACGGGCGGCGGCCCTGGCCACGCCTGTGGCGGCGATCCGGCCGTTGCGCCTGGCGCCGGTGCGGCGCGGTGCCGGCACAGGGGCGGCGGCCCGCTGAGGCCGGTCCTTCTCGATCCGTACCGTGCCCTCGGCGGTCTCGGCGACCGGGGCGTATCCCTCGGCCCGGAGCGCGGCGACAGTCGTGTCGAGCGAGCTGCGGCTGACCAGCACCGTCGGCGCCAGCTGCCGTAGCCCGAGCTTGGCGAGCTTGCGGTGGGCGGCGAGTTCCGCCAAGAGCGCGGGCTCGTCGCTGTGGAGGACGCAGGCGGCCGGGGCGACGCGCACGCGTCCGTGGCCACGTGCGGTGTCGGTGATCAGGTACGACAGCGGCTGTGGCAGGGGCCCGGCGGCGACGGCGGCCAGGTCGGCGGCGATGGCGTCGGGGCCACGGCCGGCATCCAGGGCCCGGCGGATGCTGCCGGCGCTGAACCGCCACACCGATGCCGTGCCGCCGGTCTCCCGGTCGGCGACGGAGTCCAGGAGCGAGGCCAGGCGCGCGGTCGGTGTGCCGGTGACGACGGCGGTGAGGTCGGCGCCGATCCGTGCCGTCGCGGTGGCCGAGGGCAGCAGCCGCCGGCACTCGATTCCCAGCCCGTCCGTGTCGTCGGTCCGCAGGTGGACACCGAAGGCGGACAGGGCACCGCGAGCGAGTACGCCGAGGATTTCGGCCTCACGGATCACGAGGGCGAACGGCGTTCCGTCCTGGGGCGACGCGTGGGCGAGCGGACGGTGCCAGGCGATCAGAGGCCCGAGATCCGCCGTGGCCGCCGTGCCCTGCCCTGCCGGAAGCCGCGCGGCTGCCTCCAACAGCCCGTGGCGGGCCTGCACACATCCGTCGCAGGGCGGTGCTCCCGCGAGAGCGGCAAGCGTCTTGTTGTCCCCGTCACGCGCTTGTGTCGGGGTGAGCGGCAGCGTCCGCCATGCCTGAAGCAGGACGGCGAACCGGTCCGGGGGTTCCTGTCGCGCCCAGGTGTCGTACGCGTCGGTGGGCGCCACGCGATCGCCGTCCCGGCCCAAGAGCCCGGCAGCGAAAGCGGTCTCGAGAACAAGGCGCACGACGGCGTCGTCGGCCTGGGCGGCCTTGCCGATCCGGGCCAGTTCACGCGCACCGATCCCGCCGGACTTCAGCCGGGCGGGCGCGGCCGCAGAACACACCGACAGGACGGAAGCGGCGTGCGCGGCGAACACCGTGGCAGCGGCCGACGCCTCGCGGTCCACCTCTACCGGCGTGACGGACGCCAACCGTGCGGCAGGCGGGCCGGGCTCGAACGGGGCGTGCCAGCCCGGCCCCCGCAGCGCGAGCGCCACCTCGGCCGGCATACGGGCCGGCCCATAGCCGTGACGGTCCCGGACCAGGAGCGCCCGCTCCAACGCCCATCGCTCGCCCGGTTCGAGACCGGGGCCGGGAGTGCCGAACACGATGAACTGCGGCTCCCCGGGCTCACCCTCCGCCCGGCGTTCCAGTAGCTTCCGGGCCGCCGCAGGGGCTTGCGCGACCACCGAGACCACCTGTTCCGCGTTGCCGTGGTGCTCCACCAGTGCGGCCAGTCGCTGCGGCTTGGTGCCCGGCGGCTTGACACCCAGGGCCGCCAGCATGCCGCGCAGCTCGTCGGAGGTCGCGCCCGCGAGCAGCTGCTCCAGGGGAGCGTCCAGTCCCAAGGGCGCGTCCCACGCCTGCCGCAGCGGTCCGGCCATGCGGAGCTTCCCCGTGCCGTCCGGCCAGACCAGGACATGGTCGGCCAGCACGTCCAGCACGGCGTCCAGATCACGGGTGGTTTCGTCGTCTGCCACCCCCAGCAGCTCCGCCAGGGCTTCGCGCGAGGCGGGCGCACCCAGCGCCGCCAGCGCCTCGGCCACCTGGAGATGCGGCAGGGCGAGCCGCGGCAAGGACAGTGCCACCGATCCCGGGCGCTGAAGACGGTCCGCCAGTTCTCCCATTGAGCGCGGCTCCGGAGGGGACATCGCGTCCTTTCGCGCTACGAGCACGCGCGCCAGACGAGGTCCGTCAAGGCCGCTCAGCCATGTCGCCAGCGTTGATCGGGACTTCACGCGGTATGCACCTCGTTGCGCCAGGGGGTATCGCAGCGGGCCGGACTCTCGGCACCGGCTTCAAGAATGGCGCATTCCCGTGATCAGCGGGTGCCGCACGGAACATGTTCCGACCCTCGGCACACGGCCGCCGCCGTGCTCATGCTGCTCGGTGTCCCGACCCGGGTCATCAATAGGACCACGGAGTGGGAGCCGGGCACCTCCGCGAGCATGCGGGCGTGCCACCTCCAGGCGCCGGGCGCCATGCTCAAGGGCGTGGCCCGGAAGATCGCCGATGCCATCTGGGGAACCCCGAAAGCATCCGCTGTGGACAAAATCCAGAACAACGAGCGCTGAGACATGTCGAAGGGCCCCACCGCGAACGGTGGGGCCCTTCGACATCGTGCCCGGTGAGGCACTGGCGGAGGATACGAGATTCGAACTCGTGAGGGGTTGCCCCCAACACGCTTTCCAAGCGTGCGCCCTAGGCCTCTAGGCGAATCCTCCGCCAGGAACATTACATGACCGAGAGGAGTGCTCGCGAACTCGTTCCCGGCCCCCGACATCAGGTAACCTTGGCGCAGCCCCTCACGCGGCGCTATCTGACTGAACTCCCCCAGGGCCGGAAGGCAGCAAGGGTAGGTCGGCTCTGGCGGGTGCGTGAGGGGCGTCTGCGTTCCCGGGCCGGGTCTCCCGGCCGGGGCCCGTTGTCGGTGGGCGCCTATAACCTCGTATGCGTGTCGTCTCTCGCTCTGTACCGCCGCTACCGCCCGGAGACCTTCGCCGAGGTCATCGGGCAGGAGCATGTCACCGACCCGTTGCAGCAGGCGCTGCGCAACAACCGGGTCAACCACGCGTACCTGTTCAGCGGGCCGCGCGGCTGCGGCAAGACGACCAGTGCCCGCATCCTCGCGCGCTGCCTGAACTGCGAGCAGGGGCCCACGCCGACGCCCTGCGGCGAGTGCCAGTCCTGTCAAGACCTCGCGCGCAACGGCCCCGGCTCCATCGACGTCATCGAGATCGACGCCGCTTCCCACGGTGGTGTGGACGACGCCCGTGACCTGCGGGAGAAGGCCTTTTTCGGGCCCGCCCGCAGCCGGTACAAGATCTACATCATCGACGAGGCCCACATGGTCACGTCGGCCGGCTTCAACGCGCTGCTGAAGGTCGTCGAGGAGCCGCCGGAGCACCTCAAGTTCATTTTCGCGACCACCGAGCCCGAGAAGGTCATCGGGACGATCCGGTCGCGGACCCATCACTACCCGTTCCGGCTCGTGCCCCCCGGCACGCTGCGGGAGTACCTCGGCCAGGTCTGCCAGCAGGAGACCATCCCCGTCGAGGACGGCGTGCTTCCGCTCGTGGTGCGGGCCGGCGGCGGGTCCGTGCGTGACTCCATGTCGGTCATGGACCAGCTCCTCGCGGGCGCCGCGGCGGACGGTGTGACCTACGCCATGGCCACCGCCCTGCTCGGGTACACCGAGAGCTCACTTCTCGACTCCGTCGTCGAGGCTTTCGCCACCGGCGACGGGGCCGCGGCGTTCGAGGTCGTCGACCGCGTGATCGAGGGCGGCAACGACCCCCGCCGCTTCGTCGCCGACCTGCTGGAGCGGCTGCGCGACCTGGTGATCCTCGCCGCTGTTCCGGACGCGGCGGAGAAGGGGCTGATCGACGCCCCCGCCGATGTGATCGAGCGCATGCAGGCTCAGGCCGGCACCTTCGGCCCGGCCGAGCTGAGCCGCGCCGCCGACCTCGTCAACGAGGGCCTGACCGAGATGCGCGGCGCCCACTCGCCCCGCCTCCAGCTCGAGCTGATCTGCGCGCGGGTCCTGCTCCCGGCCGCCTACGGTGACGAGCGCTCCGTCATGGCCCGCCTCGACCGGATCGAGCGCGGTGTGAACTACTCCGCGGCTCCCGCCGGAATGCCCGCGATGGGATACGTGCCCGGTCCGGAGGGGCACGGGGGAGCGGCGGCCGCCCCGGTCCAGGCGGGCGGCGGTCCGGTGGCACCGGGCAGTGGCCCGGCCGCGGCCCGTGCGGCGGTGCGGGGATCCGGAGCACCGGGCACCACCGGCACCACGGCGGGCACCGCGACCGGCGGCAGCGGCCCCACGGCGGCTCCGGCCGCCTCCGCCCCTCCGGCTGCGGGCCCGGGTGCGCCACCGTCGTCGCCCGGCCAGAGCGCCCCGCCGTCGGCGCCGGGCACTCCTCCGGCTCACCACGCCCCCGCTCCCGCCGCCCAGGGCGCACCCGGCCGCCCCGAAGGACCAGGTGCCCCCGCCGAAGCCCCGGCCGCCTCCGCCGCCCCCGGCGGGCAGGCGAAGCCCTCCCCGGCCCAGCCCGCCCCCGGCGCCTGGCCCACCGCCGCCCCCGCGGGCAGCGGTGGCCGCCGCCCCGGCGGCTGGCCCACGGCCGCTCCGGGCGCGTCGGCCCCGAACACCCCGCCGGCGAGCCCTCCCGGCTCCGCCACCCCGCAGGCGGGCCCGCCTGCGGCTCCGGCCCCGCCCGCCCCCGCTCCCACGGGCGGTGGGAGTGTCGACCCCCGGATGCTCTGGCCGAACATCCTGGAGGCGGTCAAGAACCGGCGCCGCTTCACCTGGATCCTGCTCAGCCAGAACGCCCAGGTGACCGGCTTCGACGGCACGACCCTGCAGCTCGGGTTCGTCAACGCGGGCGCGCGGGACAACTTCCTGAGCAGCGGCAGCGAGGACGTGCTGCGGCAGGCGCTGGGGGAGCAGTTCAACGTCCAGTGGAAGATCGAGGCCATCGTCGACCCCTCGGGCGGCTCCGCGCCCCCGGCGCCGGGCGGCCCCTCCGGATTCGGCGGCGGGGGCGGCTACAGCACCGGCGGTGGCGGCGGTTACCCCGCAGGCGGCGGCGGTGGCGGTGGCGGTTACGAGGCCGGAGGCGGAGGCACGGCGACCGCCCAGCGCCCCGCCCCCTCCCCGACCGCCCCGCCTGCCCCCGCCTCCCGGGCGAGCACCCCCGCCCCGGCCCCGGCCCCGGCCGCCTCCGTCCCCCAGCCCGCCGCCCCGGCGCCGCGCCATGTCTCCGCCGAGGAGGACATCCCCGAGGACGACGACCCCGACCTCGACGAATCGGCCCTCTCCGGCCAGGAGCTGATCGTCCGGGAACTGGGCGCGACGGTGGTCGAGGAGTTCACGAACGAGTAGCCCGGCCCGGCGAGCGGAGCCACCTCCCGAGGATCAGGCAGGGGCCTCCTCGACAAGGCGCCTCGGAGGAACCTCCACATCGTGATCGCTCCCCCTTTCGGAAGCCCGCACAAGGGGAATCCGGCGTCTCCCGTTAGGCTGACCCCGTGAAGGTCCTCGTCATCGGCAGCGGCGCCCGCGAACACGCCCTGTGCCACTCCCTGTCCCACGACCCCGATGTCACCGCGCTGCACTGCGCACCCGGCAACGCCGGCATCGCCGAGGTCGCCGAGCTGCACCAGGTCGACGCGCTGGACGGCGCCGCCGTCACCGCGCTGGCCACCCGGCTCGGCGCGGAGCTCGTGGTCGTCGGCCCGGAGGCCCCGCTGGTCGCCGGTGTGGCCGACGCCGTGCGCGAGGCGGGCATCCCGGTCTTCGGCCCGTCCGGCGCGGCAGCGCAGCTCGAGGGCTCCAAGGCCTTCGCGAAGGACGTCATGGCGGTAGCCGAGGTGCCCACCGCCCGATCGTACGTCTGCACGACTCCGGAAGAGGCCGACACGGCCCTCGACGCCTTCGGCGCTCCCTACGTCGTGAAGGACGACGGGCTGGCCGCCGGCAAGGGCGTCGTCGTCACCGACGACCTCGAAGCGGCCCGGGCCCACGCGGCGGCCTGCGAGCGCGTGGTCATCGAGGAGTACCTCGACGGCCCCGAGGTCTCCCTCTTCGCCGTCACCGACGGCGAGACGGTCGTACCGCTCCAGCCCGCCCAGGACTTCAAGCGCGCCCTGGACGGCGACGAGGGCCCGAACACCGGCGGCATGGGCGCCTACTCCCCGCTGCCCTGGGCCGACCCGAAGCTGGTCGACGAGGTCCTGCAGACCGTGCTGCAGCCGACCGTCGACGAGATGCGGCGGCGCGGAACGCCGTTCTCCGGCCTGCTCTACGCCGGTCTCGCCATCACCTCCCGCGGTGTCCGGGTGATCGAGTTCAACGCCCGGTTCGGCGACCCCGAGACCCAGGTCGTCCTGGCCCGGCTGAAGACACCGCTGGCAGGGCTCCTGATGGCCGCCGCCACCGGCAACCTCGCCCATCTGGAGCCGCTGCGCTGGAGCGACGACGCGGCCGTGACCGTGGTCGTCGCCTCGCACAACTACCCCGGCACCCCGCGCACCGGCGACCCGATCACCGGCCTCGACGAGGTCGCCGCCCAGGACGCCCCGCACGCGTACGTGCTGCACGCCGGCACCAAGCGGGACGGCGACGCGGTCGTCAGCGCCGGTGGGCGCGTGCTGTCCGTCACAGCCATCGGGAAGGACCTCGGCGAGGCCCGCGACCGCGCCTACACGGCTGTGGGACGCGTCCGCCTCGACGGCTCCCGGCACCGCACGGACATCGCCGCGAAAGCCGCGAAAGCCGCGAAAGCCGCGAAAGCCGCGGAGGCCGCAGAGGCGTAACCGTCACCCTCGCGGAACAGGGAACCACCCCGCCGCCGATGAACCCCACAGGCCCCGGATCCGTCTCAGGATCCGGGGCCTGACGTATGCGAGAACCGGGGCGTGGCAATGCGAGGACCGGAGCCTGGCGTGTGCCCGAGAAGTAGGGGCTGACGTATCGAGAAGTGAGGGCTGATGCGCGCTTTCCGTCATCCACCTCTCCCCAAAGCCATTCCATCGAGTGACCGCTGCCCTATCCGGCTGACGGGGGGCGGAGCCCCAACTAGGGTGCGGCGCAAGCGTTCCGGCACTTGGCCCACCGGCATTGCGATGTCAGTGGCGGGTGCCACAGTGGGGGAGTGAGCAAGGAAAGCGTCGGGTCAACGGGGAGGGGGTGAGGTCGGTCGTGACCGGAATGGGTGTGGAAGCAGGCGCGCAGGTCGCGCGGGCACGGGCAGTGGCCGTGCTGCGCGTCCGCAGCAGGGCACTGGCCGTCGCCCTGCTGCCCGCCGCCGTCGCCGTGATCCTGCTCGCGGGCGCGGCGGGCGACCGCCTGGAGGGGCCCGTCTGGGACCGGGTCCGCTGGGCCCTGACGCCGGTGGCGGCCCTCGTGCTGCTCGCCGCCGCCGGGGTCGCCCTGGTCGTCGCCCGGGCCCGGCCCGCGATGAGCCCGACCGTTCCGGTCACCGAGGAGGCGGCTCCCGACCTGTACCGGATGGTGCGCGACCTCGCCGATCGCCTCGACGTCCCCGCGCCCTCCGCGATAGCGCTCACCCCGGACTGCGACAGCTGGCTGGAGGACCGCACCCACCCGGCCCACGGGCCGCCCCCGGCCGAAGAACACCACGACATAGCGGGTGCGGGGAGGCAGGCGCACCGTCGGCAGCCCGTCGCGCCGGTCCTCGTCATCGGCTCCCCGTTCCTGTGGTGGATGAGGGTCGGCGAGCTGCGCGCCGTCCTCGCTCCGGTCATCGCCGGTACGGGCCCTTCGGCCCACCCGGACATAGCCGCCGCCCGGCGCTTCGTCCGAGGCCTGGACGCGGCGGCGGCCGTGGCGTCGGCGCCCCGCCGCGATCCGGTGTCGCGGGTCGTGCTCGCCGGGGTCGGCCGGGTCGTCCGGCTGCTGCTGCGCGGTTGCCGCCTCCATGCCGCCGAGATGGAGCGGGGCGTGGCGGCCGCGGCCGCGGAGCGTGCACAGGCTGTGGATTACGGGCTGCGGATCGTCGCCCAGGAGCAGGTGGGCCTGGCCTACGCGGGCTGGGACCGGCTGCTGACCCGGGTCGCGCTGCCGGCCTGGCGGATGGGCCGCTGGCCGTCCCGGCTGGACGCCGGTGTCGTCGCGGCGCTCACGGAACTGTCCCGGCGTGACCGCTTGGCCGAGGGCTTCGCGTCCCGGCTCGGCGAGCGGCCCGCCTGCGATCTGCTGGAGGAGCCGGGCGCGGTCGACGAGGCCGCCTCCCTCCTCGCCGCCCGCCTCTTCCACGGCGGTCCCGCCGGGCCCGGGCCCGACTGGGCGCCGGTGGACTGGAGCGACTATCCGGAGGAGGTCGTGGACCGCAAGTGGCGCCTCGACGCGGCCCGCCTCCATCGTGTGTTGGACGCGATGGGCGTCCGTCCCTCCACCGGCTCCACGGCCCCGGCGACCGGCGCCCCGACCCTGTCCCGCGTCCTGGACCACCTCACGGACACGGCACCCGCGTGGACGGCCGAGAAGCCGGGCGCCTCCGGCCCCGCAGCGGACTCCCTGTCGCCCGGACCGGGGACCGGCCCCGCAGCGGGCTCTCCGTCACCCGACCGGGAGACCGGCCCCGCAGCGGACTCCCTCTGGCCCGGACCGGGGACCGGCCCCGCAGCGGACTCCCTGTCCCCCGGACCGGAGACCGGCCCCGCAGCGGGTGGCTCCCCGCCCCCCCGGCGGGAGATCACCCCGGCCGAGAACCCCGCGACATCCCCCGGCACCCCGGACCTCCACGACGACGAGGACCTCTCCGGCACGACGGCGCCCAGCGCCACCCTCGCCGCCCGGCTCAGCGCCGAACTGGCCCGCGAGGAGGCCGCCCCCTCCCCGGCGGCCCCGTCCCCCATAGCCCCGTCCCCCGCTGCCGATCCCGCCGCCCTCTGGGACGACCGGGCCCTCCCCCTCTTCCCCCTCCAGCCCCCGCGCACGGCCAGAGAACTGCTCGCCGACCACCTCACCGCGATGGTCTGCTGCGCCGCGATGGACACCGCCGGAGCGATGCCGGGCCTGGACTGGCTGGACGGCCCGACCCTCCTCGTCGACGGTGAGCGCACAGCCGATCTGGCGCCCAAGGTCCTCACCCTCATCGAGGACGGCGACGCCACCCCGCTGCGGGTCTGGCTCTCCCAGCTCGGCATACGCCCGGAGAAGCCGGTGCGTCTCGGCTGACGCCCCCGGAGTACCTGCTTCCGGTTCTGGCCAATTCGAAACGAACAGTGACGAAGTGCGCGCTTTATGTGATGTGCTTGGACCGTTCGTGCGTAGGGCAAGGGCTCGCGACATACGACAACCACATAGGCGCGAAGGCGTCACACGCACCGCAGCACACCGCACACACCACACAGGTACGCACCACCACGGGGGTCAAGGGGAGGGGAAGCCACCATGGGTTCGGAGCAGATCCGCCGCTGGGAGTCGGGAGCGCTGGCGCACGCCGTGACGGATCCCTTCGGGCAGGGCCCCGTTCCGTGGCTGCGCGGCAACGTGACGTACTTCGACGACTCGGGCCAGGTCGTCCCCTGGTACGTGGACCAGGACGCGCCGCATCCGTCGAAGAAGGGCACGGGCGGCCCCCGCGCGGCCGACGACGTGCACCGCCAGATCAAGGGCTTCACCTCCACCGGCGCGGTCGCGCCCGGCGAGGCCATCGACTTCCACGTCACCGTCGACCCACCGCAGCAGTTCGCCGTAGACATCTACCGCATCGGTCACTACGGCGGTGACGGCGCCGCGAAGATCACCACCAGCCCGCGGCTGTCCGGCATCGTCCAGCCCGCGCCGCTCACCGCGGACCGCACGGTCTCCTGCCACCACTGGTGGCTGTCCTGGCGGCTCCAGGTCCCGTCGCACTGGCACATCGGCGCGTACGTCGCCGTCCTCACCACCACCGACGGCTACCGCTCCCACGTGCCCTTCACCGTCCGCCACGACCAGCCCGCCGACCTGCTGCTGGTGCTGCCCGACGTCACCTGGCAGGCCTACAACCTCTACCCGGAGGACGGCCGCACCGGTGCCAGCCTCTACCACGCCTGGGACGAGCAGGGCCGTCTGCTCGGCGAGTCCGACGCCGCCACGACGGTCTCCTTCGACCGCCCCTACGCGGGCGCCGGCCTCCCCCTGCACGTCGGCCACGCCTACGACTTCATCCGCTGGGCCGAGCGCTACGGCTACGACGTGGCCTACGCCGACGCGAGCGACCTGCACGCGGGCCACGTCGACCCCACCCGCTACCGGGGACTGGTCTTCCCGGGCCACGACGAGTACTGGTCGGCCGCCATGCGCGCCACCGTGGAGCACGCCCGCGACGCCGGCACCTCGCTCGTCTTCCTCTCCGCGAACTCCATGTACTGGCAGGTGGAGCTGGGGCCCTCCCCGTCCGGAGTCCCCGACCGGCTGCTGACCTGCCGCAAGCGCAGGGGCCCGGGCAAGCCGGTGCTGTGGCGGGAGATCGACCGCGCGGAGCAGCAGCTCCTGGGCATCCAGTACGCCGGGCCCGTCCCCGAGCCGCACCCGCTGATCGTCCGCAATGCCGGGCACTGGCTGTGGGAGGCGACCGGGGCACACGAGGGCGACGAGATCGAGAACCTGGTGGCGGGCGAAGCGGACCGCTACTTCCCGCGCACCCCGCTGCCCGAGCACGAGGAGCGCATGCTGCTCGCCCACTCCCCGTACACCGACAAGGACGGCGTCCTGCGCCACCAGGAGACGTCCCTGTACCGCGCCCCCTCCGGCGCCTGGGTCTTCGCAGCAGGAACGTTCGCCTGGTCACCGGCCCTGGACCGCCCCGGCCACGTCGACACGCGCGTCCAGCGCGCCACCGCCAATCTCCTGGACCGCATCTGCAAACGCGACTGACCCCCTGTCGGTGATCAGGCCGGAGTACGGGAGAATCGAGCCACTTGGGCCCGCCCGTCGCCCACCCCCGCCCTGCTCGGGCCCTTCGGGCGCCCCTTTGTTCTCGACCACGGGGAGGAACCGTGTCCGGATTCGTCGAAAAGCCCGAGCCGCTCCAGATTCCGGGCCTGGTACATCTGCACACCGGCAAGGTGCGCGAGCTGTACCGGAACGAGGCGGGCGACCTCGTGATGGTCGCCAGCGACCGCATCTCCGCTTACGACTGGGTGCTGCCCACCGAGATCCCCGACAAGGGCCGGATCCTCACCCAGCTGTCCCTGTGGTGGTTCGACCGGCTCGCCGACCTGGTACCGAACCACGTCCTGAGCGCGGAACTGCCCGAGGGCGCCCCGGCCGACTGGGCGGGCCGCACACTCGTCTGCAAGTCGCTGCGGATGGTCCCGGTGGAGTGCGTGGCCCGCGGCTACCTCACCGGCTCCGGCCTCGCCGAGTACAACCAGACCCGCACGGTCTGCGGCCTCGCCCTGCCGGAGGGCCTGACCGACGGCAGTGAACTGCCCGCCCCGATCTTCACTCCGGCCACCAAGGCCGCCGTCGGCGAGCACGACGAGAACGTCTCCTACGAGGAGGTCGCCCGCCAGGTCGGCGCCGACACCGCGGCCCGGCTGCGCCAGGCGACCCTCGCGGTCTACTCCCGGGGCCGGGACATCGCCCGGGAGAGGGGCATCATCCTCGCGGACACGAAGTTCGAGTTCGGCTTCGAGGGTGACGACCTGGTCCTCGCGGACGAGGTCCTCACCGCGGACTCCTCCCGCTTCTGGCCGGCCGACCAGTGGGAGCCGGGCCGCGCGCAGCCGTCGTACGACAAGCAGTTCGTCCGCGACTGGCTGACCTCGCCGGAGTCCGGCTGGGACCGGGGGAGCGAGCAGCCGCCGCCCGCCCTGCCCCAGCAGGTCGTCGACGCCACCCGCGCCAAGTACGTCGAGGCCTACGAGCGCCTGACCGGCACGGGCTGGTCGTAGCACGCGGAGAAGCCCCCCGGCCGGAACCGGGGGGCTTCTCGATGGAGCGAACGACGAGGTTCGAACTCGCGACCTCAACCTTGGCAAGGTTGCGCTCTACCAACTGAGCTACGTTCGCATGCGCCGTGGCGCGAGAACCACTATACCCAACCTCGCTCCCGCGCGAGCCGCACCGCCGCATGCCGGTTCTCCGCACCGAGCTTCGACACGGCCGACGACAGATAGTTCCGCACGGTCCCCTGGGACAGCGCGGCCCGCTGGGCGATCTCCGCGACCGGCGCCCCCTCGGCCGCGAGTTCCAGGACCTCCGCCTCCCGCGTGGTCAGCGGCGAGTCCCCGGCGGCGATCGCGTCGGCGGCCAACTCAGGGTCGACGTAACGGTTCCCGGCGTGCACCGTGCGGATGATCTCCGCGAGTCGCTGCGCGCTCACGGTCTTCGGCACGAACCCCCGCACCCCGGCCTCCAGCGCCCGCTTCAGGTGCCCGGGCCGCCCGTGACCGGTGACGATGAGGACCCGGCAGCCGGGCAGTTCGGCCCGCAGGGATGTGGCGACCTTCACACCGTCGGCTCCGGGCATCTGGAGATCCAGCACGGCGACATCGGGCTGGTGCGCCCGGGCCATCGCCAGCGCCTCGGGCCCGGTGGCCGCCTCGGCGACGACCATGAGGTCGTCCTCCAGCGACAGCAGCGCGGCGAGCGCTCCCCGGATGAGGTGCTCGTCGTCGGCGAGCAGCAGCCGCACGGGCTCCGCGAGCGTCATCGCGTGACCTCGCTCACCGCACGCACGGCGACAGCGGCCGGGACGGCGCCGGACGCAGCGGGCAGCGGAACCTCCGCCGTCAGCCGGAACAGCCCCCGCCCCGCGGGCTCGGCGTCCAGCGTCCCGTCGAGCTCCGCCAGCCGCTCCCGCAACCCGGCCAGCCCCGAACCGGGGGGCCCGGACGCGGGTTCCGTCCCCGTCTCGCTCACCCCGTCGTTCTCCACGGACAGCACCACTCGCCCCTCCAGCACCCGCAGTCGCACCTCACACCGCCGCGCGTCCCCATGCCGCAGGACGTTCGTCGTGGCCTCCCGCACCACCCACCCCAGGGCGGACTGCACGGTGGCCGGAAGTCCGGTCACCGTCGCCCCGCCGACCGTGCAGTCGATGCCGGCCGCCGCGAGCACCCCTTGCGCACCGGCGAGTTCCGACGCCAGGTCGGTCTCCCGGTAGCCGCGCACGACCTCCCGCACCTCGCGTTGCGACTCCTGCGCGAGCCGCTGCACCTCGACCATCTGCGCCACGGCCTCCGGCCGCCCTCGCTGGGCCAGCTGCACCGACAGCTCGCTCTTCAGCGCGATCACGGCGAGGTTGCGCCCCATCACGTCGTGCAGATCACGCCCGAACCGCAGCCGCTCCTCGGCGACGGCGAGCCGGGCCCGGGTCTCGCGGGCCTCGTCGAGTTCGTAGACGGCGTTGAGCAGCCACACGGAGAAGACGGCCGTGAAAGCGATGAACACGCCGCCGATCAGCACGATCAGCGCCGTGGTCAGCGCCGTGAGCACGGGTGCGCCGAGCGTGAACGCCACGGTCCCGGCCCCTGCCGCGAAGCCGCCCGCGATGGCGAACGCGCGCCGCCGGCCGCGGACGCCGAGCGCGATGATGCCGGGGCCGAAGATCAGGATCACTCCGAAGACACCGCCGGCGGCGGTGTCGACGCGCTCGCCGTCGGGTCCGAGCTCGGCGAGCGCGATCGCGGCGGCGGCGATCGCGGCGGTGACGGCGGCCAGCGTCCACATCAGTTTGACGGGCTGGGGCCTGCGGCCACGCGTCCAGTCGATCGCCCGGGACACGGTCACGAAGCAGAGGGCGGCGTGCACGGCCACCACCAGAAGGGCGGCACCGCCCCGCCGCGCCCCGAGCGGGGCCACGGAGGTGAGCCCGACGGAGAAGAACTCCATCACCGCGAAGAAGTGGAACGACCACCGCGTGTACGTCTCGACCTTCTCCGGCGTGCTCTTGTGCCGCCACCACCTGCCCGGCGCGCGCATCGGCCCGTCACTCCCCCTTCGGTCAACGCCGTGGCTCCCAGCGGAACCACCGCCGTACAGCAAACACCGAGATGAGGATCCAGGCCATGGCGGTCGCGAGGGTGCCGAGTGCCTCGTACGTGGACAGGGACCCGGTCCAGCCGCCGCGCACCAGGGTGACGACGGGCGTCAGCGGCAGCAGTTCGCAGACGGAGGCGACCCGGTCCGGGAGCAGTTCCAGCGGCATGAACATGCCGGAGCCGATCATCGAGACCATCAGCAGCGGCATGGGCGTGACCTGGGCGCTCTCGCCGGTCCGGGTGAAGCTCGCGGTGGCCGCGGCGAGGGCGGCGCACATCACCAGGCCCGACAGCAGGCCGAGGACGACCAGATGGGGCGCCGAGGGCGCGGACAGGTCCAGCAGCGCGACGCAGCCGGCCGCCAGCAGCAGGCACTGCGCCAGCCCGGTGAGGACGGCCGGCAGCGCGGAGCCGGCCAGGATCTCGATGTCCCGCAGCTCCCCGGTGCGCAGCCGCTTGAGGACGAGCTCCTCACGCCGGACGACGAACGCGCCGACGAGCACCGAGTAGACGGCGAACAGCAGGGAGAAGCCGACGGCGGCGGGCAGCACCAGGGTGCCGGTGTTCAGCCCCGCCTCGGCGAGGTCCATCTCCCGCGCCGCCGACTGCACGCTGATCGGCATCAGCAGCGGCACGAACAGTGCGGCGAAGAGCGCTCCCCGGGTCCGCCCGAGCAGGGTCAGTTCGGCGCGGGCCAAAGCGGTCATCCGGCTCAGCGGGGTGGTCGTGGCCGGTGCCGGGCGGGGCGAGGTGTGAGTGGTGCTCATGCCGCGTACTCCTTGGTCGTCAGGCCCGGGGACCGTTCGGCGGAGGCGTTCCCGGCGATGCCCAGGAAGGCCTCCTCGAGGGAGGCCGAGCGCATGTCCAGGCGGCGCAGCTCCACCCCGGCCCGGGCGGCCCACATCAGCAGTCCGGTGGCCGTCCGCTGCAGTTCGCGCGTACGGAGCCGGACGACGCGGCCGTCGGTCTCGTGTCCGGACACGCCCAGCTCGTCCAGCGGCGGAAGATCGCCGACGAAGTATCCGTCGGGCAGTTCGAAGGAGATCCGCGACGGTTCCGACGCGGTCACCTCGGCCGGGGTTCCGGTGGTGGCGATGCGCCCCTCGTGCATGATCGCCAGCCGGTCGGCGAGGTGCTCGGCCTCCTCCAGGTAGTGCGTGGTCAGCAGCACCGTCGTCCCGCGGTCGCGCAGCGCGCTCACCAGCTCCCAGGTGGCCCGGCGGCCTTCGGCGTCCAGCCCGGTGGAGGGCTCGTCGAGGAAGAGCACCTCGGGATCGCCGAGCAGGGCGAGCGCCAGGTCGAGACGGCGCCGCTGGCCGCCGGACAGCTGCTTGACCCGGGTGCCGGCCTTCGACTCCAGGCCGACCAGCGCCAGCACCTCCGCCGGGGGCCGTGCTCCGCTCACGCATCCCGCCCACATCCGCGCGGTCTCCGCGACGGTGAGCTCGGACGGGAAGCCGCCTTCCTGGAGCATCACGCCGGTGCGGGGCCGTACGGCGGCCCGGTCGGTGTACGGGTCGTGCCCGAGGACCCGCACGCTGCCGCCGGCCGGCTGCGCGAGACCCTCCAGGACTTCGACGGTCGAGGTCTTGCCCGCGCCGTTGGTGCCGAGCAGTGCGAAGATCTCCGCGCGCCGTACGGAAAAGCTGATGCCGCGTACGGCCTCGAACCCGCCCCCGTACACACGCCGCAGGTCAGTGACCTCAATCACGTGTTCGTGTCCGTTGGATTCCATGCCTCAAGCGTCTCGGCCGTGCGGGCCGGGCAGCAGTGCGCGCTGTCATCACTCGGCATGACAAATGTCAGACGGACGCTCGGAGGCACGAAGAAGACCCCGGCCCTCAGGGCCGGGGTCTTCATTCCCGAGCGGACGACGAGGTTCGAACTCGCGACCTCAACCTTGGCAAGGTTGCGCTCTACCAACTGAGCTACGTCCGCATGTGCTCCCGATCAGCTTTCACTGACCGGTGCGGGCACCAGCCTACCTGATCCTCCCCGAGCTTTCGACAAGCTCGGGCAGGGGATACCCCCATGAGCGACCGGTACGGCGATGCAGAGCGGGTGACAGGAATCGCACACTGCGCCTTCCCCCTGGAAGGGGGATGTTCTACTACTGAACTACACCCGCATGTCTCCGTGAGCCGGGCCTCTCGGCCTCGCCCCTCGGCGTGCTCCAGACTCTAGCTGATCAGCCGGGGTGCTGCGCAAGTCGGTTGCCGCGAGGGGCGGGTGACCGGGCATCGGCCGGGGCCCGACGGGCCGTCACCGCGCGGCGCTGAACGCTTCGTAGACCTTCTTGGGGATGCGTCCGCGCGCGGGGACGTCCATCTTGTTGGCCTGGGCCCAGGCGCGCACGGCCGACGGGTCGGGGGCGACCTCCGTCTGCCGGTACGCCTTGCCCGAGCGGGACCGCTTGCGCCCGGCCTCCACGTAGGGCGCGAGCGCCCTACGCAGTTCTCCGGCGTTGACTTCACTCAGGTCGATCTCGTACGACTTGCCGTCCAGTCCGAAGGCGATCGTTTCCGCCGCTTCCGAGCCGTCGATGTCGTCAAAGAGAGTGACCACGACCTTCTGCGCCACGAATATCGGTCCCTTCATGCGGCACTTTGCCAATTCATTTGTACAGTGCCTGGCAATACATTGTGAAGCCCGGCTAAATCCTTCCGCGTGTCCAGAATCAGGAGGGAGCGGAGTGACTTCGCTGGAAGCGTGGTGGTGGGAGACGGGCGGACGCAATAGCTTTCGGGTGTCGATCCGGGATCTTTCCCGAAAATTTCGGGTGCCCCGATGATGTGGTCCCGTTGATGCGGGATCGTGATGACGGTCACGTAGTTTCCTACAAGTCGACGCGCGTAGAAATTTTGTGCGGGTAGTCTGAAGGGACCTGCTCAGCACCACACACCGGGAGTGCCAGTGGCACGCGTCGTAGTCGACGTCATGCTCAAGCCGGAGATCCTCGACCCCCAGGGCCAGGCGGTGCAGCGCGCACTGCCGCGGCTGGGATTCGAGGGGATCTCGGACGTCCGTCAGGGAAAGCGTTTCGAACTGGAAGTTGACGGGCCGGTCGACGAGGCCGCCCTCGCCCGCATTCATGATCTTGCGGAGTCCTTCCTCGCGAACACCGTGATCGAGGACTTCACGGTCCGGGTCGAGGAAGTCGCGGAGGCCGTGAAGTGACCGCTCGTATTGGCGTCGTCACTTTTCCCGGCAGTCTGGACGACCGCGACACCCAGCGCGCGATCCGCGTCGCCGGCGCCGAGCCGGTCGCCCTCTGGCACAAGGACAAAGACCTCAAGCAGGTCGACGCCGTGGTGCTGTGCGGTGGATTCTCCTACGGCGACTATCTGCGCGCCGGGGCCATCGCCCGTTTCTCGCCGGTGATGGAGCCCCTGCTGGAGCAGGCCAAGGCCGGTCTTCCGGTGCTCGGCATCTGCAACGGCTTCCAGATCCTCACCGAGGCCCATCTGCTGCCGGGCACGATGCTCCGCAACAACCACCTGCACTTCATCTGCCGTGACCAGAAGCTGCGGGTGGAGAACGCCGAGACCTCCTGGACCACCGACTACTCGGCCGGCCAGGAGATCCACATCCCGCTGAAGAACAACGACGGGCAGTACGTCGCCGACGCGTACACGCTCGACGAGCTGGAGGCCGAGGGCCGTGTCGCCTTCCGCTACCTGGACTTCAACCCCAACGGCTCCCAGCGGGACATCGCCGGCGTCACCAACGAGGCCGGAAACGTGGTCGGCCTCATGCCGCACCCCGAGCACGCCGTCGAGCCGCTGATCGGCACCGGCCGCACCGACGGCCTCCCGTTCTTCACCTCGATCCTCAAGAAGCTGGTCAACGCATGAGCCGGACGCCTCTGGACACGGTCGAGCACGCGGCCGCGACCCCCGACGTCGAGCTGCCCTGGGCCGAACTGGGCCTGAAGAAGGACGAGTACGAGCGGGTCGTGGAGATCCTCGGCCGCCGGCCCACCGGGGCCGAGCTCGCCATGTACTCGGTGATGTGGTCGGAGCACTGCTCGTACAAGAGCAGCAAGGTGCACCTGCGCCAGTTCGGCGAGAAGGCCCCCGAGTCCGACGCGATGCTCGTCGGCATCGGCGAGAACGCCGGTGTGGTCGACGTCGGGCAGGGCTACGCGGTCACCTTCAAGGTCGAGTCGCACAACCACCCGTCGTACGTCGAGCCCTACCAGGGCGCGGCCACCGGTGTCGGCGGCATCGTCCGCGACATCATCGCCATGGGCGCCCGCCCGGTCGCGGTCGTCGATCCGCTGCGCTTCGGCGCGGCCGACCACCCCGACACCAAGCGCGTTCTGCCCGGCGTCGTCGCCGGCATCGGCGGCTACGGCAACTGCCTGGGTCTGCCCAACATCGGCGGCGAGGTCGTCTTCGACGCCTGCTACCAGGGCAACCCGCTGGTCAACGCCGGTGCCATCGGCGTGATGCGGCACGAGGACATCCACCTCGCCAAGGCGTCCGGCGCGGGCAACAAGGTCATCCTGTACGGCGCCCGGACCGGCGGTGACGGCATCGGCGGCGCCTCCATCCTGGCCTCCGAGACCTTCGACGACGCCAAGCCGTCCAAGCGCCCGGCCGTGCAGGTCGGCGACCCGTTCCAGGAGAAGCTCCTCATCGAGTGCACCCTGGAGGCCTTCAAGGAGAAACTGGTCGTCGGCATCCAGGACCTCGGCGCGGCCGGTCTGTCCTGCGCCACCTCCGAGCTCGCCTCCAACGGCTCCGGCGGCATGCGCGTCACCCTGGACGACGTGCCGCTGCGCGACTCCACGCTCTCGCCCGAGGAGATCCTCATGAGCGAGTCGCAGGAACGCATGTGCGCGGTCGTCGAGCCGGAGAAGGTCGACCGCTTCCTGGAGATCTGCGAGAAGTGGGACGTCATCGCCACCGTCATCGGTGAGGTGACCGACGGCGACCGCCTGGAGATCTACTGGCACGGCGGCAAGATCGTCGACGTCGACCCGCGCACGGTCGCCCACGAGGGCCCGGTCTACGAGCGGCCCTACGCCCGCCCCTCCTGGCAGGACGAGCTCCAGGCCGACGACGCGAACAAGCTGCCGCGGCCGGCGACCTCCGAGGAGCTGAAGGACCAGGTCCTCAAGCTGGTCGGCTCCCCGAACCAGGCCTCCAAGTCCTGGATCACCAGCCAGTACGACCACTTCGTGCAGGGCAACACCGTCCTCGCCCAGCCCGAGGACTCCGGCATGATCCGCATCGACGAGGAGACCGGCCTCGGCGTGGCCATCGCCACGGACGGCAACGGCCGGTACGCCAAGCTCGACCCGTACCACGGCGCCCAGCTCGCACTGGCGGAGGCGTACCGCAACGTCGCCACCACCGGCGCCAAGCCGCTGGCCGTCTCCGACTGCCTGAACTTCGGCTCGCCCGAGGACCCGGCGGTGATGTGGCAGTTCGCGGAGGCCGTGCGCGGTCTGGCCGACGCCTGCCAGCAGCTCGGCACCCCGGTGACCGGCGGCAACGTCTCCCTCTACAACCAGACGGGCGAGGCCGCCATCCACCCGACCCCGGTCGTCGCGGTGCTCGGCGTCATCGACGACGTGGCCCGCCGCACCCCGGTCGCCTTCCAGGAGGAGGGCCAGCTGCTCTACCTCCTCGGCGACACCCGCGAGGAGTTCGGCGGCTCGGCCTGGTCGCAGGTGATCCACGACCACCTCGGCGGTCTGCCTCCGAAGGTCGACCTGGAGCGCGAGCGGCTGCTCGCCGAGATCCTGATCTCCGCCTCCCGCGACGGCATGATCGACTCCGCGCACGACCTGTCCGACGGCGGTCTGATCCAGGCGGTCGTCGAGTCGGCCCTGCTGGGCGACAAGGGCGCCCGCCTGATCGTCCCGGACGGTGTGGACGCCTTCACCTTCCTGTTCTCCGAGTCGGCGGGCCGCGCCGTCGTGGCCGTGCCGCGCTCGGAGGAGCTCCGCTTCAACGACATGTGCGGAGCGCGGGGCCTGCCCGCCACCCGCATCGGTGTCGTCGACGGCGACTCGGTGGACGTCCAGGGCGAGTTCACCCTCTCCCTGGCCGAGCTGCGCGAGACCCACGAGGGCACGATCCCGGCCCTGCTGAAGTAGGCGACCGCTCCGAAGCCCTCGCCCGGTCCGCCGGGCGGGGGCTTCGCCGTGCCCGGGCGGATGCGCGCACCGGCTCTTGCACGTGATTACGTAGTTCCGTAATATCGAAGAATGGACCTGGAACAGCGCGTCACAGACCTGGAGCGCCGTCTGGTGGAGCTGGAAGGCGCCCGGCGCGCCGAGCCCCGCATCGACGGGGGCGACTTCTGGGCTTTGAACGGGCTGAGGGAGCAACTGTCGGAGGCCGGGGTGGCCGACGGCGGTGTCCTCTACACCGGCTCCGTGGGGCTGCCGACGGGCGCGGAGTACTCCTGGCAGATGACCGTCCTCACGGAGGACCTGCTGGAGGGCGACTGGACGACGGCCGCCGAGTCGTTCGCGGCACTCGGCCACCCGGTCCGGATCCGCCTGCTCCGCGAGATCCTCGGCGGCCGGCGCACCGCCACCGAACTCACCGAGCTGGACGAGGTCGGCACGACCGGCCAGATCTACCACCACCTGCGCCAGCTCACCGCCACGGGCTGGCTCCACACGACCGGCCGGGGCCGCCACGAGGTGCCACCGGCGCGGGTGGTACCGCTCCTGGTGGCCCTGGCGACGACCCGCCCATAAACGAACCGGGGGAACCGAATGTCCGCACGCAAGCTCGGCATGGCGGCCTGCCGGGGCCTTCAAGTGGCCTTCATCGGCCTGGTCACGGCCCATGTCTGCTTCGACTGGCGCTACCACGTCCTGTGGAACTGCCTGGTACTGGTTCTCGCGTACGTCGTCATCACCGTCGCCAACCGCTGGGGCGGCGCCCCGGACGACCCCCGGGTCGCCCCTGAGCCCCTGGAGGTCGCCCCGCCCGTGGCCGGCCGCTGGTCCGCGCTGAACGGCCCGGCCGAGCGAACCCCGAGCCATGGCGTCCACGCCCACGGGCAGACGTACGCCATCGACATCCTCGCCGAGCCCGAGCCGGGAGCCCGCCCGGCCTCCGGCCGGCTGTGGCCGCTCGCCCGCCGTCCCCAGGACTTCCCGGCCTTCGGCGCCCCGATCCTCGCGGTCGCCGACGCCACGGTCGTACGGGCCGCGGACGGTCAGCGCGACCACCTCAGCCGCACCTCGCTGCCCGGGCTGCTCTACCTGATGCTCGTCGAGGGCTCCGTGCGCGAGCTGTGCGGAGTGCACCGCATCCTCGGCAACCACCTCGTCCTCGACCTCGGCGACGGCACCCACGCCGCCTACGCCCACCTCCAGCGCGGCTCCCTCACCGTCCGCGAGGGCGACCGGGTGCGGGCCGGGCAGGTGCTCGCCCGCTGCGGCAACTCCGGCAACTCCTCCGAACCGCACCTGCACTTCCAGCTGATGGACGACCCCGACCCGGACGCGGCCCGGGGCGTCCCCTTCACCTGGCAGGGCATCGGCGTGCCCCGCAACGGCGAGATCTTCGAGGCGCCTCCGGCTGTCACAGCCCGCGCTTAGGCTGACTCCCATGCCACCGGCCAAGAAGCGCACCCGCAGCTACGACCCAGCCAAGATCCGCGCGGCCGTGCTCGCCCAGTTCGGGAACGTACGGCAGGCCGTCCGGGGGCTCACCCCGGAGCAGCTGGGCCGGCCCACCCGGCTCGGCGACTGGACGGTGCGGGAGCTTGCCGCGCATGTGGTTATGGCCGTGGAGACCGTCAGCCGCAACCTCGACCGCGAGGAGCCGGCGAAGGCGGACCTGGCCCTGCTCGACTGGCCCTTCGCCACCGCCGCCCGCGCCCCCGGCATCGCCGACGACACCCGGCGCCTCGCCGATGCCAACCCCGACCTCGACGCCCTCTACGCGAGCACCGCGGAGCGCCTCGCCAAGAGCCTGGCCGACACCCCCGGCACCCGCCTGCTGCCCACCCGCACCGGCTCCCTGCCCCTCGCCGACTACCTCGTCACCCGCACCGTCGAACTCGTCGTCCACACCGACGACCTCAACGCCGCCGTTCCCGGCCTGGACATCCCCTACGACCGTCAGGCCCTGGCCGCCTGCACCCGGCTGCTCGCCGACGCGCTCGCCGCGAAGGCCCCCGGCGGGTCGACGGAGGTGAGGGTGCCGCCGTACGCCGTCGTACAGTGCGTGGAGGGGCCGAGGCACACCCGGGGCACCCCGCCCCACGTCGTCGAGACGGACCCGCTGACCTGGATCCGGCTGGCGACCGGGCGGATGGAATGGGCGCAGGCCCTCCAGGACGCAAACGTCAGCGCGAGCGGAGAGCGGGCGGACCTGTCGGCCTACCTGCCCCTGATGACATAAGGGGAACCGATCCCCCCGGGTCGCCCGTCGAAGTGGCATGGACAGGCAGAAGCAGCGCATGACCCTGACGGCCGCCGCCATGCTCGTCCCGCTCATGGCGGCCTGCGGCAGTGAGACGGCGGACGGCGGCAGCGGCTCGGTCGGTGCCGAGCGGCCGGTCACCGGTGTGCGATGGAGCGTGGACAGCGCCACCGCGAACGGCCGGACGCAGCAGGCCCCCGCCGGGGCGCACATGACCATCGAGAAGGGCCGGGCCGAGGGCAGCTTCGGCTGCAACCACTTCAGCGCCGAGGCCACCGTCGACGGCGACCGCGTCCGGCTCGGCAAGACCATGGCCACCGAGATGGCCTGCGAGAACACGTCCATGGCGTTCGAGAAGACCCTCGCCCGGGTCTTGTCGGACCAGGAGCTGAAGGCGAAGGTGGACGGCGACCGCCTCACCCTCACCAACACCCGGGGCGACACCGTCCGTCTGACCGAGGCGCGGGACGCCCCGCTGGCCGGCACCGAATGGACCTTCACGACCCCGAAGGCGGACGGCCGGGCCCACCTCACCTTCGACGAGAAGAAGGGCACCGTCTCCGGCAGCCTCGGCTGCAACAAGGTGAACGCCAGCGCCACGGTCCGCGACGGCCATATCACCCTCGGCCCCCCTGCCACGACCCGAATGATGTGCGAAGACTCACTCATGGCCGACGAGAAGACCCTGCTGCGTCTTTTCGACGGGAAGTCGACGTACCGAGTGGATCACCAAACCCTCACGCTGACCAGCGAAGACGGCACGCGTGTGCAGGCGGTCGCCGAGCGGTGATCCACCGGAAAGTCCGGTATCCCCAATTCGGACCAGTGGTCGACCTCGCCTACACTCGGAGGCGTGCCACGTGGTGACGGACGACTCAACCACGACCTGCTCCCCGGTGAGAAGGGCCCCCAGGACGCTTGTGGCGTCTTCGGTGTCTGGGCTCCGGGCGAAGAGGTCGCCAAGCTCACGTACTTCGGGCTCTACGCCCTCCAGCATCGAGGCCAGGAATCCGCGGGAATCGCGGTCAGCAACGGCTCACAGATCCTCGTCTTCAAGGACATGGGCCTGGTTTCCCAGGTCTTCGACGAAACCTCCCTCGGCTCGCTCCAGGGTCACATCGCGGTCGGACACGCCCGCTACTCGACCACCGGCGCCTCCGTCTGGGAGAACGCCCAGCCGACGTTCCGTGCCACCGGGCACGGATCCATCGCGCTCGGCCACAACGGCAACCTTGTCAACACCGCCCAGCTCGCCGAGATGGTGGCCGACCTGCCCAAGCAGGAAGGCGGCCGCACCCCGCGCGTCGCGGCGACCAACGACACCGACCTGCTCACCGCGCTCCTCGCGGCCCAGGTCGACGAGGACGGCAAGCCGCTGACCATCGAGGAGGCCGCCCACAGCGTCCTCCCGAAGGTCCGGGGCGCCTTCTCCCTCGTCTTCATGGACGAGCACACCCTGTACGCGGCCCGCGACCCGCAGGGCATCCGCCCGCTGGTCCTCGGCCGCCTGGAGCGCGGCTGGGTCATCGCCTCCGAGTCCGCCGCCCTCGACATCTGCGGCGCCAGCTACGTCCGCGAGATCGAGCCGGGCGAGTTCGTCGCCATCGACGAGAACGGCCTGCGCACCTCCCGATTCGCGGACGCGAAGCCCAAGGGCTGTGTCTTCGAGTACGTGTACCTGGCCCGCCCGGACACCGACATCGCCGGCCGGAACGTGTACCTCTCCCGCGTGGAGATGGGCCGCAAGCTGGCGAAGGAGGCCCCGGTCGAGGCCGACCTGGTCATAGCGACCCCGGAATCCGGCACACCCGCGGCGATCGGCTACGCGGAGGCCTCCGGCATCCCGTTCGGCGCCGGCCTCGTCAAGAACGCCTACGTCGGCCGGACGTTCATCCAGCCCTCGCAGACCATCCGCCAGCTGGGCATCCGCCTGAAGCTGAACCCGCTGAAGGAAGTCATCAAGGGCAAGCGCCTGGTCGTCGTCGACGACTCGATCGTGCGCGGCAACACCCAGCGGGCCCTGGTCCGCATGCTCCGCGAGGCGGGCGCCGCCGAGGTCCACATCCGGATCTCCTCGCCGCCCGTGAAGTGGCCCTGCTTCTTCGGCATCGACTTCGCCACCCGCGCCGAGCTCATCGCCAACGGCATGACGATCGACGAGATCGGCACCTCCCTGGGCGCCGACTCCCTCGCCTACATCTCCATCGACGGCATGATCGAGGCGACCACCATCGCCAAGCCGAACCTGTGCCGCGCCTGCTTCGACGGCGAGTACCCGATGGAGCTCCCGGACCCCGAGCTGCTCGGCAAGCAGCTGCTGGAGACGGAACTGGCCGCCGGCCCCGCCGCCACGGCCGCAGCCGACGCGATCCGCCGCCCGTAGACGGCCCGCAACACCTGCCGTACGACACGAAGGTTCTCTTTAGCCATGTCCGAGAAACCCCATGCCGAGGGCGGCGCCAGCTACGCAGCCGCGGGCGTCGACATCGAAGCGGGCGACCGCGCCGTCGAACTGATGAAGGAGTGGGTGAAGAAGGCCCAGCGCCCCGAGGTCCTCGGCGGCCTCGGCGGCTTCGCCGGCCTCTTCGACGCCTCCGCCCTGAAGAACTACGAGCGGCCCCTGCTCGCCTCCGCCACCGACGGCGTCGGCACCAAGGTCGACATCGCCCGCCGGCTCGGCGTCTACGACACCATCGGCCACGACCTGGTCGCCATGGTCATGGACGACATCGTGGTGTGCGGTGCCGAACCCCTTTTCATGACCGACTACATCTGCGTCGGCAAGGTCCACCCCGAGCGGGTCGCCGCCATCGTCAAGGGCATCGCCGAGGGCTGTGTGCTGGCCGGCTGCGCCCTGGTCGGCGGCGAGACGGCCGAGCACCCGGGCCTGCTGGGCGAGGACGACTTCGACGTCGCCGGCGCGGGTACGGGCGTTGTGGAGGCCGACCGGCTGCTCGGCGCGGATCGCATCCGGACGGGTGACGCGGTGATCGCCATGGCGTCCTCCGGTCTTCACTCGAACGGATACTCCCTCGTCCGGCACGTCCTGCTGAACCAGGCCGGCCTGGCCCTGGACGCGCACATCGAGGAGCTCGGCCGCACCCTCGGCGAGGAGCTGCTGGAGCCCACCAAGATCTACTCACTGGACTGCCTGGCCCTGATGCGCACCACCGAGGTGCACGCCTTCAGCCACGTCACCGGCGGCGGACTCGCGGCCAACCTCGCCCGGGTCATCCCGGACGACCTGCACGCCGTCGTGGACCGCTCCACCTGGACGCCGGCCCCGATCTTCGACCTCGTCGGCCGTACCGGCAGCGTCGAGCGACTGGAGCTCGAGAAGACCCTGAACATGGGCGTCGGCATGATCGCGATCGTGCCGCAGGAGTCCGTGGACGTGGCCCTGACGACTCTTGCCGACCGTGGCATGGACGCCTGGGTGGCCGGAGAGATCACCAACCGGGGCGAGCACACCACTGGTGCCGCCCTGATCGGTGACTACGCGAGCTGAGGCACGGGGTTCGTGACCCTGCAAGCAGCACAGAACCCGGTCGGTGACCGAAGTCACCGACCGGGCACGTGCTCAGTGCAAGGTCAAGCGCCGCGACGATGCTGCGAGGACTGGCCGTCCTCGTCGTCGTCGTCCTCGTAGAGGTCGGCGTACCGTGCGTACAGGTCGTCGTCCTGATCATCGTCCTCGAACGGCTCGCCGTTAGGCGGCTGCGGATTCGAAGGCGATGCACCCAGCTCCTCGGCCAGGCGTGAGAGGTCAGTCCCACCGCTGTTGTACTTCAGCTGGCGGGCGACCTTCGTCTGCTTGGCCTTGGCCCGGCCGCGCCCCATGGCTCGACCCCCTCAACGACGGGGCTCGACGGCCCCAGAGTCTTGACACGCGTTCATGGTCCGGCACGGACTCTCCGCGGAGAGACCGGTCCGTAGGGCTTCCACGGTACCTGAGCCCGCGCCCATACGGTACGTCGCCCGCATGACGTGCCCGCGCCCAGGACCTTCGAGGCGCCCCGTCCTCGCTGGTCAACCGCGATTTTAACCACTTATCGGCGGTCGACCCGCCGGTAGAAGTGAGAGTTCTCTCTAACTGCCCACCGGCGGGTACCGGTCAAACGTGCGAGACATCCGCGATCGGTCCCGCACCGGACCGGGGTCAGCGGGCCCGGCGGGCCAGGACCGCGTCGTGCATCCGCTGCTCGGCGATCCGGTCGGCCGCGGCGGCCGGCGGAATCCCGTCCTCCTTCGCACGTGCGAATATGGCCAGCGTGGTGTCGAAGATCTTCGACGCCTTCGCCTTGCACCGGTCGAAGTCGAAGCCGTGCAACTCGTCGGCGACCTGGATGACACCGCCGGCGTTCACCACGTAGTCCGGCGCGTAGAGGATCCCGCGGTCGGCGAGGTCCTTCTCCACACCCGGGTGGGCGAGCTGGTTGTTGGCGGCACCGCAGACCACCTGGGCGGTCAGCGCGGGCACGGTGTCGTCGTTCAGGGCACCGCCGAGCGCGCACGGGGCGTAGATGTCGAGGCCCTCGGCGCGGATCAGCGTGGCGGTGTCGGCGACGGCCGTCACGCCCGTCGGGTGGGCCGCGAGGATCCTCCCCACGGCGTCCTCGCACACGTCGGTGATGACGACCTCGGCGCCCTCCGCCCGCAGGTGCTCCACCAGGTGGTGGCCGACCTTGCCGACACCGGCGATGCCGACCCGCCTGCCCCGCAGCGAGGGGTCGCCCCACAGGTGCTGCGCGGAGGCGCGCATGCCCTGGTAGACGCCGTAGGCGGTCAGGACCGAGGAGTCCCCGGCGCCGCCGTTCTCGGGGGAGCGACCGGTCGTCCAGCGGCACTCACGGGCCACGACGTCCATGTCGGCGACATACGTACCGACGTCGCAGGCGGTGACGTACCGGCCACCGATCGAGGCCACGAACCGGCCGTAGGCGAGGAGCAGCTCCTCGCTCTTGATCTTCTCCGGGTCGCCGATGATCACGGCCTTGCCGCCGCCGTGGTCGAGACCGGCCATGGCGTTCTTGTACGACATCCCGCGGGCGAGGTTCAGCGCGTCGGCGACGGCCTCGGCCTCGTTCGCGTACGGGTAGAAGCGCGTACCGCCGAGCGCGGGGCCCAGGGCGGTGGAGTGGAGGGCGATGACGGCCTTGAGGCCGCTCGCGCGGTCCTGGCAGAGCACGACTTGCTCATGTCCGCCCTGGTCCGAGTGGAACAGGGTGTGCAGTACATCAGCAGGTGCGCCGGTTACGTCGGTCACGGTGGTGACTCCTGTGTAGGTGCGGCGGGCGGAGACCAGCTCCCGTGCGGGTGGCGGGGCTGTTGGGCACGAGATTAGAGCCTGGTGGGCCCGCTGACCGCACCGTGCACAGGATCACCTCCGACCGGAGTACACCCGTGCGACGATTTGCGTGGATTCCCGCGCGATCGCGAGTGGGTTCCGCAGGTTTTCGCGGCGGCGCGCGGGGGAGGGAGCAGGCGTGCCCAAGGTGACCTCGCTGATCGTCCCCTACGCGACCTACCTGCGCGTGTACGAACCGCTGGCCGCCTTCCCCGAGCCGGAGCGCAGCCAGTGGGCCCGTTACGCCCGCCGGACGGACCGCCCTTCGTACCAGGACGAACTGCGCCGGGCCCTGGCCGACTTGGCTCCCACCCCGCCGGTCGCGGTGCCGGTGCACGAGAGCGAGGACGCCTTCGTGCTCGAGGTCGACGGCGTCGTCTGCGTCTGCCCCTGGCGCACCCGGCTGCGCGGCTGGCTCGCCCTGGACGAGCTCCCCGAGGAGCTCCCGCCGCCGGTCATGGACGCGGTCCTGCCGCCCGTCCTGCGGCGCCAGGCGACTCAGGACTACGAGCGCTGGCTGTCGATCAACCCGGACGCCCGGCCGTGGATCCGTACCGCCACCTGGCAGGTGCCGATCAACTGGTTCGTGCTGGTCTCCGACGAGGAGCGCGAGTACGACAAGGGCGCCTCGGGCGACAGCCCTCCGGTGCTGCGCTACCGCACCCCGATGGTGCAGGCCCGGCGGCGGGTGGCCCGGGGCCTGCGCGCCCTGCGGGAGGCCATGGACGAGGGGCCTTTGATCGACGGCCTGGTGGACGTCGGGCGCTGGCTGGAGGAGTTCCACCCCCGCTCGCTGGTGGAGCTGGACTACGGCGGCCTGGTGCACGCGGTGCCGGCCGGGACGTTGGAGGACGACCACTCCGCCGCGGACGTGGCGCAGGGCATCGCCGCGCTGCGCCGGGGCGACAGGGCCGCCGCGGGGAAGGCCTACGCCCGGCTCGTGCAGCGGTGGCGTGCCGTGCGGGATCTGCGGTCGGCCAACTGACCCCTGACCTTGATGACCGTGCGGACCGCTCGCCCTCGGTAACGAACTGACGTTTGACGAACCGCCCGATGTGGGGTTTCGTCCTCGCATCAAGTTCCTGAAGCCGGCTGTGCGTCTTCTGAGGCTCCGTCACCAAAGGACGTAGGGACCGATCCGGGCAGACCTCTCAAGTAGGCCAAGCGTGACGGACTACACGTACGAGGCTCTTGCGTCCCTTGCCCCTCCTCATGCCAAAATAGGACAAGGAGTCCGGGGAGGGCTCCTTCCGTCCCGTGGTGCTGCACTATGGGTGGAATCTCAGCATTGCACGCTTTGGGGGGCCTGGTGACTTCCTGATCGCCCTGTGACTGATCGTCACAGCGGTGTGACTGTCCGCTATGGCATGGTCCATCGGCTTCCGTCGCTGATGAACACCTGGAGGGGCAATTCCATCGGTTTGGCCGACGCGGCTGGACGGATGGTGTAGTTGTAGTGCCGAGGACAAGCCGTTCGTCCTATAACCGACTCGACTCGCGTCCGCCATTTCGGGCAACGCGGGTCAAGGTGCAGAATTTAGAGGAAAGAACCGAGAAGGTTCGGTTCTCCCGAGGAGGCCGCTCATGACCGCTCGCACCCCTGATGCCGAGCCGCTGCTGACCCCGGCTGAGGTCGCCACGATGTTCCGCGTCGACCCCAAGACGGTCACGCGGTGGGCGAAAGCCGGCAAGCTCACGTCGATCCGCACGCTCGGCGGGCATCGGCGCTACCGCGAGGCCGAGGTCCGCGCTCTGCTCGCGGGCATCCCGCAGCAGCGCAGCGAGGCCTGAACAACTGAATAACCGGGCAAACCGGCTGGTTCCCCCAACTGGCCGCGCCGTCCGGAACCACAGCTCCACACGACGCGGGATCTGCCCCAACAGGCCCCCCGCCCACGCCAGTCAGAGCTTTCCAGGCATACAAGGGTGCGTCGTCGATCGCGCTGGACTCCGCCGGGTCCAGCGCGATCTTTTTTGTGCGCCCCCGATCGGTCCGCCGACGCTGCTGTGAGCGGCCCTGTAGGAGCCTGGGGAGGGGTGCCGGATCCCCTGTGCGGGACGCCCCGGTCAGGGTGCAATTGCACATATAAAATTGACTCTTTGTAGGAGGGAGGTAAATACCGCACTTTCCAAAACTCATGCGGTGACACCCGTCACATACCAAGCGGCTTGTTAGCCCTGCCGCGAGTGCGGTAGAGAACCCTCCGGCTCCAGCAACCCCCGCCCCAGCGGGCGTTGGGGCAACACGTCGATCACCCGCGAGCCGGCCTCTCGTGCTCCCCGGCCGCAGCCGGGCCCTGAGCGGCACGCGGCGCCGACTCCATCGCCAGCCGCAGCAGACGGTGGCAGATCGGACAGTGCCGGGTGAGGTGCCGATACGACGACGCGGCCGCCAAGTGCGCGCGAAGCAGAGCCCGCGTCTCGTGCCTGACCGCTGCCGCCATACGCCACCTCCACAAGGCCGCACGGAGAACGGCCCTGGTTCTGGGGTACCGACGGAATGAAGGGGCGTCAAGACGGCGTGGAGCGGCCCAGAAGCCGGACACCAACGGCAGGGCACACAAAAGAGCCCGGATCCGAAGATCCGGGCTCTCATCAAGCGGTCCTGACGGGATTTGAACCCGCGGCCTCCACCTTGACAGGGTGGCGAGCACTCCAAACTGCTCCACAGGACCAGGTTTCGCGGCGCCATTCGTGCGTTGCGCTGCGAGAAGAGACTCTACAGGAGGGTGAGCCCCGGGCGCGAACTCACCCCCCGTACCCGCCCCGTCACGGAGCCGCCGCGTCGATCGCCTTCACGATCCGCTTGTCGGAAACCGGGTAGGCCGTGCCCAAGGCGTGAGCGAAATAGCTGACCCGGAGCTCCTCGATCATCCAGCGGATGTCCAGGACCGACGACGGCACCGGCCGGCCCTGCGGCATCTGCTCCAGCAGCCAGGCGTACTCGTCCCGCATCTCGTGGACCTTCTGCATCCGCGTCGTGTCCCGCTGGACGTTTGCCGGCATCTGCTGCAAACGCCGGTCGGCCGCCACCAGATAGCGCATCAGGTCCGGCATGCGCCGCACCCCCGCCTCCGTCACGAAACCCGGCTTCACGAGAGCGTCCAACTGCCCCCGCACGTCCTGGAGGTTCGGCAGCAGCGCGGGGCTGCGCACCGCCTTCAGACGCCGCTCACACGCCTGCCAAGCGGCCAGCACCTGCTGCACCTGCCCCACCGTACGCACCGTCGTGTCGACGATCTCGGCACGCACCCTGTCAAACAGCTTCCGGTACGACTCCTCGTCCCACGCCGGCCCCCCGAAGTCCCCGATCAGCTTGTCGGCGGCGGCCATCGCACAGTCGTCGAACAGACCCTGTATCGAACCGTGGGGATTCGCGGACAACGCCAGCTTCTGCGCGTTCGTCAGGCGGTCGCTCGCGAATTTCGCCGGACTCACCGGAATGTTCCGCAGGATCAGCCTTCGCGTGCCCTTCCACATGGCCAGCGCCTGCTCCGCCTCCGTGTCGAACAGCCGCACGGACACCGTGTCACCGTCGTCGACCAGCGCCGGATACGCCTTCACCGGCTGACCCGCCCGGCGCGTCTCGAAGACCCGGGTGAGAGCGCCGATCGTCCAGTCCGTCAGGCCCGAGCGCTCCAAGGACTCGCCCCCGGAGCGCTCGGCCGTCGCCGCGGCCGCCTGCGAAAGGGCCTTACGGGCCTTCGGGCGCAGCCGCAGCTTCAGCACCTCCAGATCCTTGTCCTCGGCCAGCTTGCGACGCCGCTCGTCAACGATCCGGAACGTGACCTTCAGATGGTCGGGAACCTTGGACAGATCGAAATCGTCCGCCTCGAAGGGCACACCCACCATGAGCCTCAGCTCACGGGCCATGGTCGTGGTCAAGGGCTCCTGAAGCGGGACGGCCCGGTCCAGGAACGCCCTCGCGAAGTTCGGCGCCGGCACGTAGTTCCGGCGGACCGGCTTCGGCAACGACCGGATCAACTCCGTGACCAACTCCTCCCTCAGGCCCGGAATCTGCCAGTCGAAACCCTCGTCCGTCACCTGGTTGAGCACCTGCAACGGGATGTGCACCGTCACACCGTCGGCGTCCGCACCCGGCTCGAACTGGTACGTCACCCGGAACTTCAGATTCCCCTGACGCCACGAGTCCGGATAGTCCGCCTTGGTGACCTCGCCCGCCTTCTCGTTGATGAGCATCTCGCGCTCGAAGTCGAGAAGATCAGGCTGCTCATGCCGCTTGTGCTTCCACCACGAGTCGAAATGCGCGCCCGAGACGACATGCTCGGGAATCCGCTGGTCGTAGAAGTCGAACAGCGTCTCGTCATCCACCAGGATGTCCCGGCGCCGGGCCCGGTGCTCCAGCTCCTCGACCTCCGTCAAAAGACGCCGGTTGTCCGAGAAGAACTTGTGATGCGTACGCCAGTCACCCTCGACCAACGCGTTCCGGATGAACAGCTCACGGCTGATCTCCGGATCGATCCGCCCGTAATTGACCTTCCGCTGCGCCACGATCGGCACGCCGTACAGCGTCACCTTCTCGTACGCCATCACCGCGGCCTGGTCCTTCTCCCAGTGCGGCTCGCTGTACGTGCGCTTGACCAGGTGCGCGGCGAGCGGCTCGACCCACTCGGGCTCGATCCTGGCGTTGACGCGTGCCCACAGACGAGAGGTCTCGACCAGCTCGGCGGACATCACGAAACGCGGCGGCTTCTTGAAGAGCGCCGAACCGGGGAAGACCGCGAACTTGGCACCGCGCGCCCCCAGGTACTCGTTCTTCGCGCCCTCCTTCACATCCTTCATGCCGATGTGCGACAACAGGCCGGCCAGCAGGGAGAGATGGACACGGTCGGCCGGGGCGTCGTCCTCGTTGGGATGGATGCCCATCTGCTTCGCGACCGTGCGCAACTGCGTGTAAATGTCCTGCCATTCACGGATGCGAAGGAAATTCAGATACTCCTGCTTGCACATCCGGCGGAAGGACGACGAACCCCGCTCCTTCTGCTGCTCACGGACATAACGCCACAGATTCAGATAAGCCAGGAAATCACTGCTCTCGTCCCTGAACCGGGCATGCTGCTGGTCGGCCTGAGCCTGCTTGTCCGCCGGACGCTCCCGCGGATCCTGAATGGACAGCGCGGCGGCTATCACCATCACCTCACGCGCACAACCGTTCCTGTCCGCCTCCAGCACCATCCGCGCCAACCGCGGATCGACCGGCAACTGGGCCAACTTGCGGCCGGTGTCCGTCAGCCGCTTGCGCGGGTCCTTCTGCGCCGGATCGAGAGCGTTCAGCTCCTGGAGCAGCTGAACACCATCACGGATGTTGCGATGGTCCGGCGGATCGATGAAGGGAAACTTCTCGATGTCACCCAGGCCGGCCGCCGTCATCTGCAAGATCACCGAAGCGAGATTCGTCCGGAGGATCTCCGCGTCCGTGAACTCCGGACGCGCGTTGAAATCGTCCTCGCTGTACAGACGGATACAGATACCGTCCGACGTACGACCACAACGACCCTTGCGCTGATTGGCGCTGGCCTGCGAGACCGGCTCGATGGGCAGCCGCTGCACCTTCGTACGGTGACTGTAACGAGAGATCCGCGCGAACCCCGGATCGATCACGTACTTGATACCCGGAACCGTCAACGAGGTCTCCGCCACATTCGTGGCCAGAACAATCCTGCGCCCCGAATGCGGCTGAAACACACGATGCTGCTCCGCATGCGACAACCGGGCATACAACGGCAGAATCTCCGTGAACCGAAAATTCTTCTTGGTGAGCGCGTCGGCCGTGTCCCTGATCTCCCGCTCACCCGAGAGGAACACCAGGATGTCGCCCTTCCCCTCCCGCTGCAGCTCCTCCACGGCATCGATGATCGCCGTGATCTGATCCCGGTCGGCGTCGTCGCCCTCCTCCTCCAGTAGCGGCCGGTAACGAACCTCCACCGGATACGTACGACCACTGACCTCGATGATCGGGGCATCACCGAAATGCCGAGAAAAGCGCTCAGGATCGATTGTCGCCGACGTGATCACGACCTTGAGATCAGGCCGCTTCGGCAACAACTGAGCCAGATAACCCAGCAGAAAGTCGATGTTCAGCGACCGCTCGTGAGCCTCGTCGATGATGATCGTGTCGTAAGCGCGCAGCTCCCGATCCGTCTGGATCTCCGCGAGCAGGATGCCGTCCGTCATCAGCTTCACGAACGTGGCATCCGGATCGACCTGATCCGTAAAACGGACCTTCCAGCCCACGGCCCCACCGAGCGGCGTGTCCAATTCCTCGGCAACCCGCTCGGCCACCGTACGAGCGGCGATCCTGCGAGGCTGCGTATGCCCGATCATGGCGCGCACACCCCGACCGAGCTCCAGACAGATCTTGGGAATCTGCGTCGTCTTCCCCGAACCCGTCTCACCGGCGACGATCACGACCTGATGATCACGAATCGCCGCCGCGATATCGCTCTTCTTCTGGCTGACCGGCAACTGCTCGGGATACGAGACCTCCGGCACAAGAGCACGCCGCCCGGCCATCCGCTCCTCGGCCCTGCCCACCTCCGCCTCGATCTCGGCGAGCACGGCGGCCCGCGCCTCCGGCTTGCGAATCTTGCGCGCACCTTCGAGCCTGCGCCCGAGCCGATGCGCATCGCGCAGGGACAGCTCGGACAGGCGGGGGGCGAGGGCGCCGAGGGCGGAGGCAGAGTGCGTAGACATACGCGATCCAGGATCTCATCCCCCGCAAAACAGAGGCGAACGGATTTCGACCACACACGAAGACGCCCTGCGAGCTCACGACCGACCAGCCACTCGATCGAGTGACCGAAGATCGATCACCTGAACACAGCCCCGTCCTCCTCCTGCATTCCTGCACGTGAAACTCGTCATCCGCGAAACTCCTGCCGACCCCCGAACAGGCATCGGCACCACAGGTAACCCTCCACGCCAGCAACGCGGCAGCCGACCACGTCTCCCACATCTGCGGAAGCGTGTGGAGCCGGAGACCCAACGCATCGGCCGCGGCATCCCCCTGGAAAACCTGGGCGGCATCCGCGAAGGGGCACGGCTGAAGAAGCCCCAACGCGTCACGATCCACTCCTGGGCCTTCGCCCAGCTCGGCGCCTTCATCGCATACAGGGCGCGCAGGGCCGGAGTGCCGGTGGTATACGTCCACCCGGCCCACACCGGCCAGGAGTGCTCACGCTGCCCTCACATCGACAAGAGGAACCGGCCGACACAGGCCGTGTTCTCCTGCAGGACTGCGGCTTCGTTGAGCAGGCGGACCTGAACGCGCCCCACGTCATCGCCGATCGCGGCTGGTGGACCTGGGTCTGCGGGGCCGAGTCGCACGTCCCTGCTCTCACGCTGATCGCGTAGAGCTGGATGCGCCG
The DNA here is from genome assembly GCF_040303285.1 of Streptomyces sp. NPDC096046. NCBI lineage: Bacteria > Bacillati > Actinomycetota > Actinomycetes > Kitasatosporales > Streptomycetaceae > Streptomyces > Streptomyces sp. NPDC096046. The sequence continues at coordinate 465,475 of NZ_JBEOSZ010000001.1, forward strand.
CTTACGCCGAAGCCATCGGCGGGGCGAGCTGCGAGCCGGGGAGACGCATCTCTTCGGCAGCGGACGCGGACGCTCGTACTCGGGCGGGATCACGGCGTACAACAAAGCCCCGATCCGCGGATCGGGGCCTTCGCTGTGGCTGGGGCCGGGGTCGAACCGGCGACCTATCGCTTTTCAGGCGATCGCTCGTACCAACTGAGCTACCCAGCCATAAGGTTTCACGTGAAACCTCAGCGGTCCTGACGGGATTTGAACCCGCGGCCTCCACCTTGACAGGGTGGCGAGCACTCCAAACTGCTCCACAGGACCAAGCTTCGTACGACAGTGTCGCACAGGGTGGTGCGTGCCCCCAACGGGATTCGAACCCGTGCTACCGCCTTGAAAGGGCGGCGTCCTAGGCCGCTAGACGATGAGGGCTATCGGCCCGCCTGGGCGCTTCTCAGCGCGTCGGGGACGTGAGAAGCATATGGGATGGGGGGAGCTATCGCCAAAACGGTTTAGGGAGAGGCCGTCGGAGTGCCCTCTGGTGGGGTGCTGGGGGACGGGCTCGCGCCGGGCTGGTTCTCCTTCGGGATGTGGCGGCTGACCTCGGCTGTGGTGAGGCCGAGGCCGCCCAGTTCGATCTCGTCCCAGGCCTGGAGATGGCGGGTGTCCCGGTCGAAGTAGAGGATCGACGTCTCGATGGGGTCGGGGTGCTTGCCCTCGATGGCGCGCAGGCCGCTGCCGCCTGTGGAGCCCTCGATGCGGAGGCGGGTGCCGTAGGGCAGGATCTCCATTTCGTCGTGGTGGACGTGGCCTGCCAGGACCAGGGGGACTTCTCCGTCGACTTCGCGGGCGGCGGCGGGTTCGTGGGCGACGGCGATGTCGACCGGGGTGCCGGCCGTGCTCTGGTCGCGCAGCGCTGTGGCCAGTCGGGCGCCGGCGAGTTCCTGGGACTGCTCGGCGCCTGCCTGCTGGGAGCGGTCGGGGGTGAACTGGGGGTCGCCGATGCCGGCGAAGCGCAGGCCTTTGATCGTCTTGGCTTTGGCGTCGTCCAGGACGTGGACGTTTTTCAGCTTCTGCATGTAGCGCTGGGTGGTCATCGAGTCGTGGTTGCCGCGGACCCAGACGTAGGGGGCGCCGAGGTCTTCGATGGGGTCCAGGAAGCCGTTTTCGGCGGCTGTGCCGTGGTCCATGGTGTCGCCGGAGTCGACGATGACGTCGATCTTGTACTGCTCCACGAGTGAGGCGATGATCTTCCAGCTCGCTGGGTTGAGGTGGATGTCGGAGACGTGCAGGACCCGGATGGTGGAGGGGTCGGGCGCGTAGGCGGGGAGTGTAGAGGTGGCGTCGTAGAGCTTGGTCACGTTGGTGACCAGACGGGCCAATTCCTTTTGGTAGATGTCGAATTCGGTGACGATGTTGCGGGCGTTGCCGACGAGGGAGGGGGCGGAGGTGAGCAGGCCGGAGAACTTGGGTTCCAGGACGGAGTCGGGGCGCCAGGTGGCGTAGGCGGTGGTGCCTGAGGCGGCGAGGAGGGTGAGGGCGAGGCCGCCGGCGGCGAGGGCGCGGCGTGGGCGGCGGTAGACGGCGAGGCCGAGGGCGGTGGCTCCGGCGACGACGGCGACGCCGGAGCGGAGGGCTAGGTCGAGGGTGCCGCGGCCGACGTCTTCGTTGACCTCGTCTTGGAGGCCGGAGAGGCGTTCGGGGTGGTCGACGAGGGCTTGGGAGCGGTCGGGGTCGAGTTGGTCGATGTTGACGTCGAGGCGGAGGGGGGCGTTGTGACTGTCGAGCTGGAGGTCGCCGAGCGGTGAGATGTTGATTTTGGTGCCGCCGGTGAGGGAGGGGCGGAGGGTCATGGTGGTGTTCATGGGGCCGACGGGGACGCGGACGTTGCCGACGACGAGGAGTCCCAGCCAGGCGCCGAGGAGGACGACGGTGACGAGTCCTGCTGCCCGGGTCCAGGGGTGCGGCTGTGCCACGAGTTCGATGGTGGTGGGTGCCTGGCGTGAGCGGTAGTGGCGGGTGAGGGCGCGTGGGCCCTGGAGGATCGGGTTGAGGATGCTCCGGACTGTGGCGGGGACGCGGGCCATTGGTCGCGTATGCCCGTGTGCGTGGGTGGATATGCGGAGCGGGAGGGCTCTCGTGCGGTGGGGTGGTGCCGGACAATGGGCGTGTGCTGGAGATGACGCGTGAGGAGTTCGAGGAGCTGGTCGCCGAGGCGCTGGACCGGATTCCGCCGGAGTTGATGCGGTTGATGGACAACGTCGCGGTGTTCGTCGAGGACGAGCCGCCGGCGGATGATCCGGAGTTGTTGGGGTTGTACGAGGGGACTCCGTTGACGGATCGGGGTGAGTGGTACGCGGGTGTGTTGCCGGATCGGATCACGATCTACCGGAATCCGACGTTGCGGATGTGTGAGTCGCGGGAGGATGTCGTCGCGGAGACGGAGATCACTGTGGTGCATGAGATCGCGCATCACTTCGGCATTGATGACGCGCGTCTTCACGCTCTGGGGTACGGGTGACCGGGTTGTGAATGCGGTGCGCGTGTCCTCTTGTGGGCGGGGGGAGTTGGAGGTGTTGACTCCATCGCGCCTTCCGGAGGTGGCCCCGTGCGCCCCTTGTACGTACCCGTCCGACTGGCCGTCACGGTCGTGGCGGTCGCCGCTGCCGCCGGCTGTATGAGTGTCGGCGACGACGACGTGGGCGGGAGTGCCAAGCCGTCGCACTCGGCCGGTCGGCCGGGTGGTGAGGCGCCCGATGGGGGGCCGGCGGTTTCGGGCGGCGGCGGGTTCGGCGCGGCGGGGGCCGAGGGTGAGCGGGGGCGTGGCAAGAGCCAGAAGGACGGGAAGGGCAAGGGGGGCGGGGCGCGGGGGTCGGCGTCCCCCGAGGTGTCGCCGAGCGCTGATGTGAGTCTGTCGGCGCCGGGGCGTGACGGGCCGGGGAAGCCGTCGCGACCCTCGCCGAGGCCGCCGGTGCCGCCGACGCCCACGCGGACGGTCGAGCCGGAGCCGACGCCGGAGCCGCCGGAGCCGACGGTGTCGCCGGAGCCGACGCCGGAGCCGTCGTCGTCGGCGCATGAGCCGCCGAGTCCGCAGTTGGCGCAGCGGGAGCCGGCGCCGGAGGCGGGTTCGCCGGCGTGAGGTGGGGATGCGGTGTGGGGGCGGGGAGTCTGTGGACCGGGGTGGGAACATTTCCGGTGGGCGGGTGGTTGCAGCTCTCGGGTGGCCGTTCGGTCGACGGACAGTCGCCCACTGTCTCCTGCGCGGTCCGGTTTGCCTTGAGGGGCCCGGAGTGCGTATGGTGGCAGATCGTTTGATCCCATCTTGCCCGGCGCCACTGCAGAGCGCGCCGTGTGGCGCGTACTCTCCCTTGCCGTGGTGGACCGCATTGAGGCGGTCGTATTGCGAATCGCGAATCACGGAGTTGACGGGCGCGTGCCGACTTGAGACTCCGGAAGGTTTCGCATTCGCATGTCCATCGCCAGTACTGATCACGTCGTCGTGCCCGAGAACGAGGCAATCGAGGACGCCCCCGAGGCCACGTTCGCGGACCTCGGTCTTCCCGAAGGCGTTGTGCGCAAGCTTGCGCAGAACGGCGTGACCACTCCCTTCCCGATCCAGGCCGCGACCATTCCGGACGCCCTGGCCGGCAAGGACATCCTCGGCCGTGGCCGCACGGGCTCCGGCAAGACTCTGTCGTTCGGTCTGCCGACTCTGGCCACGCTGGCCGGTGGCCGTACCGAGAAGCACAAGCCGCGTGCGGTCATCCTGACGCCGACGCGTGAGCTGGCCATGCAGGTCGCCGATGCGTTGCAGCCCTACGGCGACGTCCTCGGCCTGAAGATGAAGGTCGTCTGCGGCGGTACGTCGATGGGCAACCAGATCTACGCCCTGGAGCGGGGCGTCGACGTCCTGGTCGCCACGCCGGGCCGACTGCGCGACATCATCAACCGTGGTGCCTGTTCGCTGGAGAACGTGCAGATCGCCGTTCTCGACGAGGCCGACCAGATGTCGGACCTGGGCTTCCTGCCCGAGGTCACCGAGCTGCTCGACCAGGTTCCGGCCGGCGGCCAGCGGATGTTGTTCTCGGCCACGATGGAGAACGAGATCTCCACGCTGGTCAAGCGCTACCTGACCGACCCGGTCACGCATGAGGTCGACAGCGCCCAGGGCAATGTGACGACCATGTCGCACCACATTCTCATCGTGAAGCCCAAGGACAAGGCGCCGGTCACGGCCGCGATCGCCTCCCGCAAGGGCCGCACGATCATCTTCGTCCGCACCCAGCTGGGCGCGGACCGTATCGCGGAGCAGCTCTGCGACTCCGGTGTGAAGGCGGACGCGCTGCACGGCGGTATGACGCAGGGTGCGCGTACCCGTGTGCTGGAGGACTTCAAGAAGGGCTACGTCAACGCGCTCGTCGCGACGGACGTCGCCGCTCGCGGTATTCACGTCGACGGCATCGACCTGGTGCTGAACGTGGATCCGGCCGGTGATCACAAGGACTACCTGCACCGGGCGGGCCGCACCGCGCGGGCCGGCCGCACGGGCACGGTCGTGTCCCTGTCGCTGCCGCATCAGCGGCGTCAGATCTTCCGGCTGATGGAGGACGCGGGCGTCGACGCCGGGCGTCACATCATCCAGGGTGCCGGCGCGTTCGACCCGGAGGTCGCCGAGATCACCGGTGCCCGGTCGATGACCGAGGTTCAGGCCGAGTCGGTGGGCAGTGCCGCGCAGCAGGCCGAGCGTGAGGTCGCTCAGCTCGCCAAGGAGCTGGAGCGGGCGCAGCGGCGTGCGAGCGAGCTGCGCGAGGAGGCCGACCGTCTGGTCGCGCGGGTCGCTCGTGAGCAGGGTGAGGACCCGGAGGCCGCGGTGGCCGAGGCGCAGGCGGCGGTGGCCGCGGCGGCCGAGGTGTCCGTGCCCGAGCAGCCGGCGGCGCAGGACGTCGACCGGGCGGACCGGGACGATCGTGGTGGCCGTGGGTTCGAGCGTCGTGACGACAGTCGTGGTGGTGGTTTCCGCCGGGACGAGCGTCGTGATGACAGCCGTGGTGGTGGGCGTTCG
>NZ_JBEOSZ010000001.1:470618-491766 GCF_040303285.1 Streptomyces sp. NPDC096046
GGTGGGCGTTCGTTCGAGCGTCGTGACGATCGTGGTGGCCGTGGGTTCGAGCGTCGTGACGACAGTCGTGGTGGTGGTTTCCGCCGGGACGAGCGTCGTGATGACAGCCGTGGTGGTGGGCGTTCGTTCGAGCGTCGTGATGACCGTGGTGGCCGTGGGTTCGAGCGTCGTGACGACAGTCGTGGTGGTGGTTTCCGCCGGGACGAGCGTCCGGGCCGCCCGTTCGAGCGCCGGGACGAGCGCGGTGGGCACCGTGGCAGTGACCGCCCGTTCAACCGCGACCGTCAGGGCGACCGTCCCGGTTTCCGCACCTCCGGTCACGACCGTCCTTCCGGCCGTCGTGACGAGCACCGCGGTGGCGGCTCGTTCCAGCGCCGCGAGGACAAGCCGCGCTGGAAGCGCAACGGCTGACATCAGCGCGTGAGGAGCGCCGTGGTTCCGTCCCAACGGGTGGGCCACGGCGCTCTGTCGTTCCGGCGGGCTCGCGCGAACACGCCCGAATCGGTGGCTCGAGGGCGCTCATCGGCCCTGTTCGTCCGTCCGACAGGGCCGGGAGACCGATACCCGATCGGAGAGTCGGCGTCGTCCGGTTATGCTCGTGGGGGCGACATCGCCTGGGCCCTTAGCTCAATTGGCAGAGCAGTGGACTTTTAATCCATTGGTTGTGGGTTCGAGTCCCACAGGGCCTACCGAGGCCAGGGCCGTTCTGTGGCTTTGACCAGCGGTTTCGTGGCCCCGACCAGTCCTCTTGGCCGGGGCCACGCCACGTGTGGAGTCCGTCTGCGTGAGCGGGTGTGCCAACAGGCAGCGTGGCTTGTTCAGCTGCCGCGTCCTTTCTTAGGGTCCGCCGCCCCCGGGCGTGGTCCCCTTTGTGGCATTGAAGGCGTTGGTGAGACCGTCGAGGCGGTCGGCAAGCTCCCGAAGCCGATCCGCGTGTGCCGTGAGGGACTCCGAGAGGCGACGCAAATCGTCGGAACTGTGCGGATGCCAGTCGCCATCCATCTCGACGTTCACGAAGGGGACGTGACCGGGTGGGCGCTCGGTGAAGGGGCGTTGTTCGAAGCACGCACGCAGAACCACCGGCGTGCCACGGCTCGTTGAGACTGTGAATTCGTAGTCAGGGCTCGAGTGCGTGATGTCGACGCGGTAGCCGCCGGGCTGATGCTCTGTTTCGCTTCCGGTACACCAGTCGGGCTCCCAGACGGTGACGGGCCCATGGTCGCACGTGGGGACAGTCACTGTCCGGGACGAGTTGTCATGATCCGGCATGAGCGCGTTCCTTGTTCGGCGGTCATCGGCCCAGGCCGGCATTTGGGTGAGGACTCCGGCTCAGTCTTCGTTCAGGAGTTCAGCCGCGGCCTTTGGATCCATGAGGGTCGACCAGGCTTGCTCGGCGGGAAGAAGGGGGCGGCTGGGGAGGGCGTACTCGGGGTACCAGGCGGTGGGGTCGCAGCCGGGGACATGGCGCAGGATGACCGCGATGAGGTCGTCGGGTACGGAGCCGGTGATGCGCACCGCAGCATAGGTCTCATGGCCGTCGTCGGCGCGTACGAGGATGCCGAGGCGGAAAGCGGGAAAGTCGGCGGCGTGTTCATGCCCGTCGTGCAGTGATCCACGAGCCAGCTCCCGGACAGCCGCAGCGAGATCGCGGACGAGCCGGGCACCGGCCTCGAGTTGGTAGCGATCACGGTCGTTCTGGTCAGGGAGGAGACGCCCGACGTACGTCGTGGTGCTCAGGGGCTGGCGGTTGTTGGCGTTGTAGTGGGCTCGTGCGGCCCTCGCGGTCGTCTCCAGGGCTGAGTAGAAGTCGTCCGGTGAACCGTCCTCGCGTTGCCCGGCAGCGATGAGCCAGGGCAGATCCTCGTCGGCCCAGACCGCTCCGCGCCAGCGTTGGACCTTGACTTTGAAGAGGACCTCATCATCGATCGAGCGGATGCGCTCATGCCCGGCCCCGTCGTCGGCGAAGTGTTCCCGGGCCTTGGACAAGATCGGATGATCCAGTTCGTCGAGCGGTTCCCGGGCTGACGGTAGCGGTAGTTTCAAGTCCTCGCGGAGCGCGCGGAGGGTAGGTCGAGCGGGCCGCACGGATCAGTCGTCCTCGCCTACTCCGCCGAGTTCCTTGATCCGCTCCGGTGACAGTCCGGTGAGCAGCGAGACACTCGATTCCACGGATCCGTCCAGCTTGCGCATCTTCTCCAACATGCTGGCCCGAACCTCCTCACGGCGGATCTCCAAGTAGGTTCGGACGGCCTCGGCGACCAGGTCCTTCTTAGTCATCCCCAGAAAATGGGCGCCGTCCGCGATCAGCTCGTCTATGGCTGCATCGACCTTCAACGGAGCGGTCGTACGGGTTGTCCGACCGCGGGCTTCCTCTGTGGTTCTCATGCTCACACCCTCTCTGGTACCAAAAGGTACTCCTATTCTTCCCTGCTCGCGAGCGGTGATTGGATAGCGAAGGGCCCAGGCCGTCGTCTCGGGGCGGGAGGAGGTGACCGCCGCGGTCGCTGTCGTCGACATCAGCAATCTGTCCCCCGCGCCACGCTCGGACGCAGACGTAGACGACAGACTGCACGCGGTAGATCGAGTGGTTCGCCAAGTCGGGAAGCAGCACTGATCATGCGACTCCGACCTGCAGCTGCGTCTGTGCGGGGGATGGCTGTTCCGCGACAGACGGGCTACCCGGCAGTGGGAGTGGGCGCTGCCGCACCTGGCGGACTTCCACACCCGGCGTGATGGTCTGCGGGTCGAGTCGGAAGGTGAGCTGGTGTAGCCGTCGCAGGACGATGACATTGGTGCTTCCGTGCGCCCCCGCATGAACCCTCCAGGCACCCCGCACTCCCCTCCTACGGTCATGGAACAGCGAGGGCCGGAAAAGTCCGGCCCCGACGGGGAGCACGGTGCGGCAGGTGACCGCACTGACTTGACGTCGGCCGGATCTGCCCGCCTTGGGGATGGGGGCGGTATGGGGTCCCGTCGCAGGATCGATGACAGCTTCGAGCAGGCAGTGCAGGCCGCCGTGTCGATGTTTGGGGCGGAGGTCACGCCAAAGCTGAGAGGCGGTGGGTGGCAGGAAGACCAGCTCCGGGGACCGCTGGAGAACATGATCCGGTCCATATGCCGTGGCTTGGGTCTGGACGTCACGCTCATTGGCGAAGTCCCGCTTGTCGACAGGGGAGCCCGCCCTGACTATGCCGTTGAGGTCGGAGGCGCCCTCGTCGGTTACATCGAGCTCAAGAAGCCGGGCACCCAGGCCGACCCGTCCGTCTACACAGGCCGCAACGCCGAACAGTGGGCAAAACTACGGCTGCTCAACAACGTTCTGCTCTGTGACGGGAACGAATTCTCCGTCCACCAAGAGGGCCAACGGGTTGGTGAAGTGGCCCACATGAAGGGCTCGGTTCTCACCTCTGGATCCCGGCTTACCCCCGCCGACGGGACACTCGCGCGGGTGCTACGCGAATTCCTGACCTGGGAGCCGCAGACACCTCGCACCACGAGTCAGCTCATCCGAGCAGTCGCCGGGCTATGCCAACTTCTGTCGGAAGAGGTCGGAGAAGCGATCGCACAGGAGAAGAGCCGTCGACGTCCACCGGCATTCACGACACTCGCCAAGGACTGGCGACACCTGCTGTTTCCGGAAGCAACCGACGCCCAGTTCGTCGAGCAATACGGTCAGGCAGTGGTGTTCGCACTGCTGCTCGCCAGGGTGGAGGAGATCAATTTCGAAGGCGAAACTGTGCATGAGATCGCCACGAAGCTCGGCAAGAAGCACTCGTTGATGGGGCAGGCGCTGGATGTCTTGGCCGGCGACTCTGTTGCTGGCCTGTCCACCACGCTGAACACATTGCTTCGTGTCATCGGCGCGGTCAGATGGGATGTGCTGGACGATGGCACCGGGGACGCCTACTTCCTGCTGTACGAGCACTTTCTCCAGATCTACGACCCGGACCTGCGGATACGCACAGGCTCGTACTACACACCGCGTGGCGTCGTCTCGGCCATGGCCCGGCTCGTCGAGGACGTCCTGAAGCGGGAGGGTTTCCGTATCCCGTCCGGCTTCGCTTCTCCCGATGTGGTCCTTGTCGACCCAGCCATGGGCACCGGCACCTTCCTCCTGTCGGCGCTGGAGCTGGCCGCCGAGACCATCACCGAGGCAGAGGGCCCAGGCGCGGTGGGCCCACGCTTGCGAGAGATGGTGGGACGTCGGCTGGTTGGTTTCGAGATGCAGGTCGGTCCGTTCGCTGTCGCGGAACTACGCATGCACGCCATGCTCAAGCAGTACGGGTCCGCAGCCCCCGCCCGGGGACTCAGGCTGTTAGTGGCTGACGCCCTGGACAGCCCGACAGCCGAGTTCAACTGGATCCCTCACACCTACCGGGCGCTCGCGGAATCCCGCCGGCAGGCCAACCAGGTCAAGCGGGACGAACGTGTCATGGTCGTCATGGGCAACCCGCCTCACGACGCCGTGAAACGGGGCGCTGGCAAGTGGGTGGAACGAGGGGAGCCCGAGGCGGACATCCCGGCCCCGCTGGGGGCCTTCCGGCAACCCGGCAACGGCAGGTACGAGTCGAAGATCGCCAACCTCTACGTCTACTTCTGGCGCTGGGCCACCTGGAAGGTCTTCGACGCACACGACGACGTGCCATTCGGTGTGGTCGCGCTGATCACGCCGAAGGCATGGCTCAAGGGGCGGGCGTTCGCCGGAATGCGGCGTTATCTACGCGAAACCGCCGACGAAGGCTGGATCGTCGACCTGTCCCCGGAGGGCCACCGCGCGGATGTCGCGACCCGGATCTTCCCCGAGGTCGCCCAGGAATTGTGCATCGCGATCTTTGTGCGGTGGCGGGACAGCCCCAGGCCGCGGACGGACCAGCAGACTGCAAAGGTAAGACACCTCAAGGTCGGCGGGCGCCGAGACGAGAAGATCGAACGCCTGACGACACTCAGGCTCGACGACCCCGAATGGCGCGAGTGCGCCAGGGGTGAGACGGATGCCTTTCTGCCACCCGGCAGCGACCTGTGGGAGTCCTGCCCGCAGCTGAGAGATCTGATGCCGTGGTCGTCTCGTGGCGTCACGCCCGGGCGCATGTGGGTCTACGCGCCGGACGAGGACACACTTCATAAACGGTGGCAGCGCTTACTCGCCGCGGATACCGAGAGACGCGCCGAGATGCTCGGACGCTCTGGTGAGCGAGCGCCTTCAGACAATGTCCCGCCCCTGCCAGGAGTTGAGTCTCACGGGCGGATACCGCTCGCCGCCGAGCACAGGACAAACCCTCAAACGGTGCGCATTGGGTTCCGCTCGTTCGACCGGCAATACGTGTTGCCGGACAGCCGATTGATGGAGCGAGGCAGAGCGGACCTTTGGCGAGTTCGCAGCGACCGCCAGATCTACACCGTTGAGCAGAACGCCCACCCGGTGGTCAACGGTCCGGCACTCGTCTTCAGTGCCCTCATTACCGACATGGATTATTTCAACAACCGCAGCGGTTGCGCCCGTCCCCTCTACCGCAACGCCGCCGGCACGCTGCCCAACGTCATGCCCGGTCTGCTCCCCCTGCTCGCCGGGCGGCTCGGCGTACCGGTCGTCGCTGAAGATCTGCTGGCCTACATCGCCGCGATCGCGTCCCACCCGGAGTACACGGCTCGATTCCAAGAGGACCTCGAAGTCCCCGGCGCGCGGATACCCCTCACCGTTGACCTTTGCTTGTGGGAGCAGGCAGTTGCCATCGGCAAGCGAGTCCTGTGGCTACACACCTACGGCGAGCGGTACGTCGACGAGACGGCCGGGAGGCCGTACGGCAGGGTGCTGCTACCACGCGACCGCCCTCGATGCGTCGAGGAGATCCCGGACGATGCGGAAGCCATGCCGGAAAAGCTGGCGTACGACCCCGTGACACAGGATCTGTGGGTCGGCAGCGGACGGATCAGTCCGGTGCCTCGCGCGGTCCGGGAGTACGAAGTGTCCGGGATGAACGTTCTCGACAAGTGGTTCGGCTACCGACGGAGGAACCCCGCCGGCAAGCGACGCCTCGAACTGGACCACGAGGTAGCTCCGCGCTGGCTTCCCTCATGGACAACGGAGCTGCTGGAGTTGCTGAATGTCCTCGGCCTGCTCGTGCGAGAGGAGCCAGCACAGGCCGATCTCTTCAATGATGTGTGCGCGGGCCCACTGATCACGGTGACGGACCTGACCACAGCGGGGATCCTCCCTGTTCCCACAGAGGCAACCAAGGCGCTGAAGGCAACATCGGACGCGGGCGACGCACTATTCGACCTGTAAGCGAAGGAGCGGCCGCCGAACCACGTGCAACTGGTCCAAGTCGTCGCGAACCTGCGACTCGACCCGATCGGGCACGAGTCCGCTCCCACCCCGGAGCATGCTGGGACTGCGAGCGCCAGAAGCAGTAGCGCCGCACCTACATCGCTGCTGAACGTGCTGCTCAGCCGACCTCTTCTGCGTGAGCGATGCGTGAGCGGACGGAACCGCACAGGCCATCACCGAGAAGACCGCGTCACGAGTCACATCAGTCCTGACCAGGTGGTTCCGGACATCGAAGAACCGTCCGGAACCACTCAACAAGCTTTGGCCAGGACTTTTGATCCATTGGTTGTGGGTTCGAGTCCCACAGGGCCCACGGGGGAGCCCCGGTCCGGATCGTCTCCGGGCCGGGGCTCTTGTCGTTGCGGGGGTGGGGTCAGCCGGTGGTGAGCATCCCCGACCGCAGTCGGGCCACGGTGCGGGAGATCAGCCGGGACACGTGCATCTGGGAGATGCCCAGCCGGGCGCCGATCTCCGCCTGGGTGAGTTCCTCCACGAAGCGGAGGTGGAGGATGAGGCGCTGGCGTTCGTCGAGTTCGGCGACCAGGGGGGCCAGGGCGTGGAAGTTCTCGACGAGTTCGAGGGCCGGGTCCTCCTCGCCGATGAACTGCGAGAGGGTGGTGTCGCTTTCGTCGGGGTCGCCGGTGACCGTGGCGTCGAGGGAGGAGGACAGGTAGCCGTTGGCGGCGATCTGGGCCTCGACGACCTCTTCCTCCGTCAGGTTCATCAGGGCGGCGAGTTCGGCCACCTTGGGTGCGCGGCCGAGGCGGGAGGCGAGTTCCTCGGTGGCCTTGGCGAGTTCGGTGCGGGCTTCCTGAAGGCGGCGGGGCACGTGCACGGCCCAGGAGGTGTCACGGAAGAAGCGCTTGATCTCGCCGATGATGTACGGCACCGCGAAACTGGTGAACTGGACCTCGCGGGAGACCTCGAACCGGTCGATGGCCTTGATCAGGCCGATGACGCCGACCTGGACGATGTCCTCCATGGACTGGCCGCTGGTGCGGAAGCGGCGGGCCGCGAAGCGCACCAGGGACATGTTCATCTCGATGAGCGTGTTGCGGGCGTACTGGTATTCGGGTGTGCCTTCCTCGAGCACGGCGAGCCGGTCGAGGAACTGGCCGGTCAGCCCGCGTGCGTCCTGCGGGGCGAGCTTCTGGGGCTCGGCGATCTGCGGCAGTTCCTCACCGGTGTAGGTGGCGGAATCCGTCGTCGTGCCGATGCGCGTGGTCGCCGTCACGGGCCCTCCCTCTTGTTCCGGCCCGCTCCGATCCCCCGACAGGCCACCTCCAGCGCCGTTACCCGCCATCGCCCGGCTCATGCCCGGCATATGCCCCGGCGAGACGTTGACCACAGTCGGCGCAGGTCGAGGCGGTGTCGGGGTACCCGGTCCTGTGCTGCGACGGTACGGGCAGAGGAGGGTGGGCGGTGCGGTGCGCGGGAGAAGGGCGACGGGTTGGCGGAGCGGACAGTTGTCGTTTGACAACTATAGGTGGAGGGCAACAGCCTAGGCGTGCCGAACGTGTCGGGGGAAGAGACCGGAAGGGCCGGTTCCGTGCGCGGCGGGTGGTTCAGGCAGTCCGGGTGCCGGACGAGGGGGAGTCTTCGGAGTCGTCGTGTATCTGGGTCGCCGCCGCGTCGCAGAACGCCTCCAGCCCTTGCAGCAGCGCCACCCGCTTCGCCGCGGGCATCTGGTCGAGCACCGCGCGCAGCGCCTGCTCCCGGCGTACCCGCAGGTCGGCGAGGAAGGTGCGGCCCCGGCCGCTGAGGTGCAGGCGCACCTCGCGCCGGTCGGCCGCACTCACCTCACGCTCGACGAATCCGGCCGCCTGCAGCCGGTCGCAGAGCCGGCTGGTCGAGGGCGGTGTGGAGGCGAGGGAGTCGGCGAGCGTGCGCAGGTTGATGCCCTCGTGGTGTTCGAGGATGAGCAGCACCCGCAGCTGGGAGGCGGAGGCCGGCGCCGTCGAGGCGCGGCCCCAGAGGACTTCCAGCAACTCCGCGGCCGTGGAGGTCACACGGGCGACCTCTGCTGGCTCAGGGCGGGGTCGGAGGGAAGTCACAGTCACACTCTCGCAGGCACCGGGATGGCCGTCAGCGTACTAGGCGTGATGTGAGCCGCCCGGGACCCGCCTCCCGCCTCCCGGCTCCGAAGACGAGAAACCGTTTCCGAGGACGTGTCGACGTCCCACCGAGGATGGTGAACAGACCACCGTGACCACGATCACGCACAGATTCGTGGCCGCCGAGCGCGCGCTGCGCACGGCGGCCCCCCACCAGTTGCTGGACGCGGTCCGTCGTGTACTGACCGATCAGTACGCGGCGGACTCCGTCGAGCTTTTCCTGGCCGACTACGGGCTGACGGTGCTCCAGCCGGTGTCCGTGCTGCCGCGCACCCTCCCGCCGGTGTCCGTGCACAACAGTCCGGCGGGCCGGGCCTTCGGTGCGCAGGAGCCGTACGTGGAGGCCTTGCCGGGTGATCTGGTGCGGGTGCATCTGCCCGTCACCGTGCGCGGCGACCGCCTCGGGGTGCTGACCGTGACCCTGCCGGGCGGCGGGCACGCCGACGGCTGCCTGGGCGAGCTCGCCGAGATCGCCCAGGTGCTCGGGCACGAGGTCGTCGTGGCCGAGCGGGACACCGACGTGTATCTCCAGGCGCGCCGCCGGGGCCGGCTGACGCTGGCCGCCGAGATGCAGTGGCAGTTGCTGCCGGGCCGCTCCTGCGCCCGCCCCGAGTACGAACTGGGCGCGCAGCTGGAACCGGCGTACGCGATCTTCGGGGACAACTTCGACTGGTCCGCCTCGGCCGACCGGCTCAGTCTCTACGTCACCAACGGCATGGGCGAGGGCATAGAGGCCTCGTTGCTGACGAACCTGGCGATCAACGCCCTGCGTAACGCGCGCCGGGCCGGGCTGCCCATCGAGGACCAGGCGGCCCTGGCCGACCAGGCGGTGTACGCCCACTACCGGGGCCGTTGCTATCTCTCCGTGCTGATGCTCGACTTCGACCTGGCCACCGGGCAGGTCCGGGTGGTGGACGCCGGGTCGCCGCGGATGCTGCGGCTGCGCCGGGGCGCGGTGGAGCGGGTGCCCTTCGAGGCCCAGCTGCCGCTCGGCATGTTCGAGGAGACCGACTACGTCGTCCAGGAGTTCCGCGCCGAGCCCGGCGACCGCCTGGTCTTCGTCAGCGACGGGGTGTACGACGTCGCCTCCCCGGGCGGCGTGGCCTACGGGGACGCGGCCCTGGCCCGGGCGATCCAGGCGACCCGGCTGCTGCCCGCGGCCGAGGTGCCCCGGGCCGTCCTGCGCGAAGTGACGGGTCATCGCGGCGAGTCCACTCCGGACGACGACGCCCTCGTGGTGTGCCTGGACTGGCGTGGCCGGTAGAGGTTGGGGGAAGGCGCAGGTCGGGAGCGCCGACGGGCAGTTGTTTGGTGGTGCCGCACGCCGGCACTAATGTTTGTCATACGGCAAGTAACGGCTGAGGCGCCGTCGTGCGACCTCGGTCCGGCCGGTGCAAGGGAGCGATACAAGTGTCGGTGTCGGAAGAGAACGCGGAACACGAGCCGGCCGCATACCAGGTGAGCGCATTCCTGGAGCGGCGCCGGGAGCAGATCGCCCAGCGGTGGGCGGACGCCGCGCTGTTCCGCACGGTCTTCACCGTGTCGCGTGACGAGGCGGTCGAGGCGGGCCGGGCCGTGACCGCCGCGCTGGCGGCCGTGGCGGCCTCGGGGCGGCTGGAGGACATCCGGGCGGCCGGCTTCGAGTCGGTGCGGGACCAGTTGGGGCGCATGGCGGCCTCCCGTGCCCGCACGGGCATCGACCCGGACGGGGTCGCCACCGAAGTGGCCGCCCTGCGTGAACCGGTGGCCGACCTGCTGCGCGCGGAGTTCCCGGAGCCCTACGCCCCCGAGGCCCAGGAGGCCGTGGTGGCGCTGACCGTGCTCATGGGCACGCTGCGCCTGGTCGTGCTGGAGACGACGGTCAGCGCGGGCGAGGAGCTGATCGCCCGGCAGCGCGAGCAGCTGCACGAGGTGGCCACCCCGGTGATCAAACTCTGGGACAGCACGGTCGCGGTGCCGCTGATCGGCACCCTCGACAGCGCGCGCAGCCAGGTGGTCATGGAGAGCCTGCTGGACGCGATCGTCGCCGAGCGCGCCCGGTACGCCATCCTCGACATCACCGGCGTGCCCACGGTCGACTCGCTGGTCGCCCAGCATCTGATGAAGACCGTGGCCGCGGCCCGGCTGATGGGCGCCGAGTGCATCGTCTCCGGCATCCGGCCCGCGATCGCGCAGACCATCGTCCATCTGGGCATCGACCTGGGCACGGTGCTCACCCGTTCGAGCCTGGCGGACGCGCTCGCCTACGCCCTCAGTCAGCAGGGTGTGGAGATCGCGCCGCTGCGGGCGGCCGGCGCGGCGGCGGACGCGGGCACGCGGTGACCGGGCCGGCGGGGCACGGGCCCCTGGGCGGACACGGCTTCACGGTGCCGGTCCTCCAGCTGGGCGACGTCCTGCTCGTCACTCTCCAGGGGGAGCTGCACGACGGGATGGCCGAGCAGCTCCAGCAGGACGTCACGGACCGGATCTCGCACTCCCGGGTGAGCGGGGTGGTGATCGACATCTCCGGTGTGGAGATCGTCGACTCCTTCCTGGGCCGGGTCCTCGCCGAGATCGCCGCCGGAGCCAAGCTGCTGGCGGCCCGTACGGTGCTGGCGGGGATGCGCCCGGCGGTGGCGATCACCCTGGTCGAGCTGGGGCTCACCCTGCCCGGGCTGCGGACGGCCCTGGACGTCGAACGTGCGATGGAGCTGCTCGGTGTGACCACGCGCCGGGGCGAGGGGAGTCGGTGATGCAGACTTCCCGCCATGCCGGCCCGGCCAGCCTGCCGATCGGCTCGGACGCCGATCTGGCCTGGGTGCGGCAGCAGGTCCGGCAGGCCGCCGCCGAGCTCGGGTTCGGGCTGGTGCAGCAGACCAAGCTCGTCACGGCGGCGAGCGAACTGGCCCGCAACACCCTCGTCCACGGCGGGGGCGGCCATGTGCAGATCACTCCACTCACCATGGGGCAGTCGCACGGGCTGCGGCTGGCCTTCGTCGACACCGGGCCCGGCATCCGCGACCTGGACCAGGCGCTGACCGACGGGTACACCAGCGGCGGCGGGCTAGGGCTCGGCCTGAGCGGGGCCAAGCGGCTCGTGCAGGAGTTCGAGGTGGACAGCCGGCCCGGTGAGGGGACCACCGTCACCGTCACCGCCTGGGCCACCGTCGTACCGCCCTCCCGGACGGTGCCGTGATGAGCAGGGTCTGGGACGTGCCGGTGGACGACTCGACCCGGGTGCGGGACGTCCGGGTGGCGGCCGAGGAGGCGAGCGCCTGCGTCGGCCTGCCCCCGAACCGCACCGCGACCGCCGCGCTCGTGGCGACGGAGCTGGCGACCAACCTGCTGCGGCACGCGGGCGGTGGGCGAGTACTGATCAACCTCGTCGAGCGGGCGCACGACGACGGCCACCGGCCGGCGGTGCAGCTCGTCTCGGTCGACCACGGCCCCGGCATCCCCGACGTCGCCGCGGCGATGCGCGACGGATACACCACGACCGTCGCCGCCTCGCTCGGCGCCGGGCTCGGCACGTGCCGGCGCATAGCGAACGACTTCGATCTGCACAGCGCCCCCGGGCGGGGCACCGTCGTGATGGCCCGGATCGGCCACGAGCCGGCCGTCCGCAACCAGGGGCCGCCCCCGCCCGGTCCGCGCGCCGGGGGTGTCAACGTCCCCCTCGGCCGGGCTGAGCAGTCCGGTGACGCCTGGGGCCGGGTGCGCGGCGGCGACCGGCTGACCCTGCTGCTCGCCGACGGGCTCGGGCACGGGGCGAAGGCGGCCGAGGCCTCCACGGCGGCGGTGACGCAGCTGCGCGGCGTGGCCGAGCTGCCGCCCCCCGAGATCCTGCGGAGGCTGGGCCGGGCCCTGCGCCCCACCCGGGGCGCGGCCGTGGCGGTGGCCCAGCTCGACGTCGGCGCGGGGGAGTTGAGCTTCGCCGGGATCGGCAATGTCGGCGCCCGGCTGCGGACCGGCGGCACGTGGAAGGCGCTGCTGTCCCGCCCCGGCATCGTGGGCGCGCAGGCCCCGGCGTCCGTGCCCGTGCAGCGGGTGCCCTGGCAGGCCGACAGCCTGCTGGTCCTGCACAGCGACGGCCTGCCCAGCCGCTGGACGCCGCCCGACGACGGTGTCCTCCCCGGCTGCGACCCGGCGGTGGCGGCCGCGGTGGTGCTCCGCGACGCCGGGAGCGCGGCCCGGCCGACGCGGGACGACACCTGCGTGGCGGTACTGACCGCCGGTGGCGTGAGCCGCCACGGCTCGGGGGCCTGACGGGCGTCGAGGGGCGGGACGGCCGGCGGTGTGAGCGGCAGGGCTTGGGGAGGTGAGGGGTGTCGAGGGTGGGACGGTCGGTGGTGTTGACCGTCCTGGTGGTGTGAGCGGCAGGGCTTGGGGAGGTGAGGGGTGTCGAGGGTGGGACGGTCGGCGGTGTTGACCGTTCCGGTGGTGTGAGCCGTCAGGCTTGGGGATTTGGCGGGCGCCGAGGGGTCGGACGGTCGGCGGGAAGCCGGCGGCCGACCGCTGAGAAGACGCCGTCCGTGCGCTTCCCGGGACTCACTCGATCCCGTCTACGCCCGGTACCACCTTGTCCCGGGCCGTCAGGAATCCCCGCAATCCCCTGCGCAGTGCGGCCCGTTCGGCCGGTTCCATCGCGGCCAGCGCGGCGGCCAGGGCCTGGGCGCGGCGGCCGGCGACCTCCCCCAGCACATGCCGGCCGTGTGTGGTGAGCCACAGTTGCACCTCGCGGCGGGTGTCGGGGTGCGGGGACCGCTCCAGCAGGCCGGCCGCCGCCAGGCGGTCGCAGAGGCGGCTGGCCGTGGGGAGGCCGATGTCCAGGCCTTCCGCGAGTGCCGTCAGATTCAGGCCGGGCGTCGCCTGCACGGTGCGCAGGGCCCGCAACTGGTGCAGGGACAGGCGCAGGGAGGCCTCCTGGGCGGCGACCGACCACAGCGCCGTCAGACTCTCCACCGCATCGGCGATCTGCGATGCGACGGCCTCCGGACCATCGCCCGGTCCCCTCACCCGGTGGTCGCCGGGGCCGCCGAGATCGGTCACGAAACGGTCACTTCCATAAAGCTCCGGGTACGGATGAGGTCGCCCTCTTCCAAAGGCTGTACCCGAGGAACCGAGGGGCAAGCAGCTCGGTTCGGTGCCCGGCCGGACCGGGGGCGGTTCAGCCCGCGCTGAGTTCCGTCAGCGCGGCCAGCGGCAGCGTGTGCTGGGTCTGGAGGACCTTCGCGCGCAGGTAGCGGACGTTGTGGGCGGTGGTGAAGACGCCCGTGGGAACGCGGTCGCGCACGTCGACGCCCAGGGACCGCAACTGGCCCGCCTTGTCGGGGTTGTTGGAGAGCAGGTCCAGCTCGCCGATGCCCAGGGCCCGGAGCATCTGGGCCGCCGCCGTGTAGTCGCGGGCGTCCTCCGGCAGTCCGAGGGCCGCGTTCGCCTCGTAGGTGTCCAGGCCCTCGTCCTGGAGGGCGTAGGCGTCGAGCTTGTTGTAGAGGCCGATGCCCCGGCCTTCCTGGCGGAGGTAGAGGAGCACGCCGCCGCGCTCGGTTATGCGCTCGACCGCCTCGCGCAGCTGCGGGCCGCAGTCGCAGCGGGCGGAGCCGAACACGTCCCCGGTCAGGCACTCGGAGTGCAGCCGTACCAGCGGGACCGGCCCGGGCTCGCCCAGGACGACGGCCACGTGCTCCTGCCCGTCGGCCAGCCCGTGGAAGGTGACGAGCTCGGCGTCGGCCGTGTAGCCGTCGTGGAAGCGCAGCGGGACCCGGACGCGGGAGCGGGGGGTGGCGAGGACGGCGGGTGTGTCGGGCATGCGGGGCCTCCGGGTTCCGTTTCCTGCTCGGCTGCACAGCCGTATTGCTTCAGATTTGAAGCAGATGCACGAGGGGAACCCTACTCGTGCTTGAAATTTGAAGCAATGAGGATGAGGGGCGGGCTGGTGTGGCGAGCGTCACTGCCGGGTGGCCGACGTGATCGGCGTAGCAGCGGTGGCCCGGTGGCAGGGGTGGCAGGGGTGGCAGGGGTGGCAGCGGTGGCCGGGTGGCTGGGGTGGCCACGCGGGACCGCGTGGCCTACGTGGAGGCCGGAGTGCGCCCCGACCCGGGGCGAGGGCGGCTCGAACGGAGGTCAGTGAAGGAAGAAGGGGGCCCGCGTGGCCTGCGTGACCCGCGTCACCCCTGTCGCGTCACGCGCAGGGCGACGACGACCTCCGCCGCCACGGCACGTCGTCCGCCGCCGGCCGCGCCCCGTCCTCCTGGAGCCCTTGTGCGATCGCCGCGGAGATCATCTCCA
Organism: Streptomyces sp. NPDC096046; assembly: GCF_040303285.1. Classification (NCBI taxonomy): domain Bacteria; kingdom Bacillati; phylum Actinomycetota; class Actinomycetes; order Kitasatosporales; family Streptomycetaceae; genus Streptomyces; species Streptomyces sp. NPDC096046. The sequence continues at coordinate 485,325 of NZ_JBEOSZ010000001.1, forward strand.
GCTGCCCCACCTGCTCCTCGCTGAGCCGGTCGAACACGAAGCTCCGCACGGTCTCGACATGGCCGGGCGCCGCGCGCTCCAGCACGGCGAAGCCCTCGTCGGTCAGCGTGGCGACGCTGCCCCGCTTGTCGGCGGAGCAGGCCTCGCGCCGCAGCATGCCGTCCTTCTCCAGTCGCGTCACCGCGTAGGTCAGCCGGCTGCGCGTGATCTTCAGCCGCTCGGCGAGATCGGTCATGCGCAGCCGCCGTTCCGGGGACTCCGACAGGACGGACAGGATGGAGTAGTACAGGTGCGGCATGCCGGCGTCCTGCTGGAGCTGCCGGTCGATCGCGTCCTCCAGGAGCAGCGAGGCGGCGATGTAGGCGCGCCAGGCGCGCTGCTCATCGAGGGTGAGCCAGCGAGTCGTCATGCCGCCAGTGTAGGTTTGTTTCAAACTTGAACCAAGCCGGTCCAGTCCCGCCGTCCCGACCAGTCGCGGAGCGCCGATGCCTCACCCGTACGTCCTGCTGTCCGCCGCCGTCTCCCTCGACGGCTACCTGGACGACACCGGACCCGACCGCCTGCTCCTGTCGAGCCCGGCCGACTTCGACCGGGTCGACGAGGTCCGGGCCTCCGTCGACGCCATTCTGATCGGCGCCGGCACCATCCGCGCCGACAACCCCCGGCTGCTGGTCAACTCCGAGGCGCGCCGGACCGCCCGCACGGCCGCCGGGAAACCGGAGTACCCCCTGAAGGTCACCGTCAGCGGCTCCGGCGACCTCGACCCGGACGCCCCCTTCTGGCACACCGGCGGGGAGAAGGTCCTCTACACGACCGACCGGGGCGCCGCCCGCGCCCGTGCCCTCGGCCTCGCCACCGACGTCGTCCCGCTCGGGCCCGACCTCGACTGGCGGCGGCTCCTCACGCACCTGCACGACGTCCGGGGAGTACGCCGCCTCATGGTCGAGGGCGGTGGTCTGATCCACACCCAGCTCCTCACCCAGGGCCTGGCCGACGAACTCCAGCTGGTCCTCGCCCCGCTCTTCGTGGGCGACCCCCGGGCACCCCGCCTCTTCGGCCCCGGCGGCTACCAGGGCGGCCGGCTCCGGCTGCTGGAGTCGCGGCGGATCGAGGACGTCGTCCTCATGCGCTACGAGCCGACCGCCCCGGGCACCGGCCCCCTGCCCGCCGCCGCCGACCACCACTGGCTGGCCCTCGCCTGCGAACTGGCCGGCCACTGCCCGCCGTCGGACACGGCGTTCAGCGTGGGGGCGGTGGTGGTCGGCGCCGACGGCACGGAACTGGCCCGCGGCCACTCCCGCGAGGCGGGCGACCCGGTCGTGCACGCCGAGGAGGCGGCCCTGGCGAAACTCGACCCGGCCGATCCGCGCCTGTCCGGCGCGACGGTGTACAGCAGCCTGGAGCCCTGCGCCCGCCGCGCCTCCCGCCCCGCCCCCTGCGCCCGGCTGATCCTCGACGCGGGTGTACGGCGGGTCGTCACGGCCTGGCGTGAGCCGGACACCTTCGTCGCGGACGCCGACGGCAGCGGCCTTCTCTCGGCCGCCGGAGTGGAGGTCGTCGTCCTGCCGGAGCACGAGGAGCGGGCCAAGGCCCCGAACCGCCACCTCCCGGGCTGAGTGCGGGCCGATCGGTCCAACGGATCCTGCGTCCGCACCGCTGTCCGGGTCACGCTGCCTGCGGGGTCAGAACGACGGCGCGGAGGCGGCGGCCATGAGGTCAGCGCGGAGACGAAGGACGGCGGCACCCGAGTGGCTGTGCGGCGGACGCGTCGACGAGGGCCTCGGACCTCACCTGGAGGTCGCCCTCCACCACCCGGAGGAACGGATCGGCCGGCCCGTCCCCGCCGCTCACAAGGTGGCCGCACGGTCCCAACCGGCCGGGACCGACGACCTGTTCACCGCCTGAAAACCCTCACCCACACGGGCACCCCGGGCGGCTGAGCGGCGGGTGTGCGCGAAGCGTCCCGCGGATGGCGTACACTGGAGTCACAACGGCGCGGGGTGGAGCAGCTCGGTAGCTCGCTGGGCTCATAACCCAGAGGTCGCAGGTTCAAATCCTGTCCCCGCTACTGAAGGCCGAGGGCCGGAATCCGAAAGGGTTCCGGCCCTCGGTGCATTTCCCCGTAACCCTGATGACGGCCATTACGGTCGGTGAGCGAACCATCCCGTTCCGCATAACAACTGACATACCGTCAAACCCCGTCAGTCACTTGCGGTGTGGTCAACTCGCCCGATTTGAGCCGGTCATGGCAGGTAAGTCCGCGCGAAAAAGGTTAATGATCAAGTGGAATCGCTGGAATACCCCTCGCGCGTCTATTAACGTTCGATAACGCAGCGCGGTCGTCCCAGCCGTCACAGAAGGCGGCTCCGTGCGCACGCGCCGAATCCCGAAAGGGAACCGGGGAACCACCACTTGGGGTGAATCGCGCGGATGCCACCGTGGAAGCACGGCGGGTATACGCGCGTAGGAGACCTTCCTGCTCCGAACCCGTCAGCTAACCCGGTAGGCGAGAAGGAAGGAAAGGAGCACGCCCACGTGGCGTCAAACCGGCCTGCCCCCGCGGCCCCGCTCGCGCCGAAGCGCGACACCGACAGCTTCGGCTACGGCGGTCAGCGCACCGACGAGGGCCCGTTCCAGGAGTGGAACCCCACCGAGGAGTCCATCCGTCCCGTCCGTGGCCGGCACCGCGTCACCAAGCAGCGCGGCGGAGGTCTCGCCCGCAGCTCCACCGTCCTCGGCGTCGGTGTCATAGCCGCCGTCGGTGCGGGCGGCATGGCCAGCGCCCAGACCGGCAAGCCCCCGGTGTCCATCTCCGTGCCGGACCTGCCCTCGGTGGGTTCCCTCATCTCGGATGACGACACCCCCGAAGGTTCCGCCACCCCGCTCAGCAGCCTCGGCACCGCCACGGCGGACCCCCAGCAGGGCGCCTCCGGCGCGGGCGCCGGCGAGGCGCTGCGCGCCCGGATCATGGCGCAGGTCGAGCACCAGCAGGACCAGATCGAGACCAAGGCCGCCCAGGACGCGGCGGCCGCCGCCGAGAAGGCGGCGGCGGAAGCCGTCGCCAAGGCGGAGAAGGAAGCCAAGGCCAAGGCCGCCGAAGCCAAGAAGAAGGCGGAGGAAGAGGCCGAGAAGAAGGCCGAGGCCGAGCGGCTCGCCGCCCTCGCCAAGCAGTTCACGCTGCCGACCTCCTCGTACACCATCACCTCCAGCTTCGGCCAGGCCGGCGCCTACTGGTCCTCCGGCTACCACACCGGCCTCGACTTCGCCGCCCCCACGGGCACGCCGATCAAGGCGGTGCACAGCGGCACCATCACCGAGGCGGGCTGGAACGGCTCGTACGGCTACAAGACCGTCCTCACCCTCGATGACGGCACCGAGATCTGGTACGCGCACCAGTCGTCCATCGGCGTCAGCGTCGGCCAGAAGGTCAGCACCGGCGACGTCATCGGCCGCGTGGGCGCCACCGGCAACGTCACCGGGGCGCACCTCCACCTGGAGGTCCACTCCGGCGGATCCGCCGGCGGCATCGACCCGATGGCGTGGCTGCGGGGCAAGGGACTGAACCCGTAAGCCACCAGACCCGTTGAAGCACCGGCGGCCCTGACGACGACCCCCCGACGTCAGGGCCGGCGGTCTTCCCGGCGCGGTGTCCACGGGAGTGTCGTGCCCCGTGGGGAATGAGGTTCCCGTGGTCGCGGTGGTCGCGGTGCACGGTGGCCCTCGCCCGGCTCCGTGGCGGGCCGGGTGCGCGGTGGCACGGCGCGGAGGCCTTGGCCTGAGCCCGGGCTAGGAGCGGTACGGGTTGTACGCGGGGTAGGGCGCCGGCTGGTGGCCGTGGCCGTACACCCCGTACACCGGCCAGGGCTGAACCGCCGCCGGGACCGGAGGGGCCGTCATCCGGGCCGCGTGGTCCAGCGCCGGGCGGGCCACCTCCCGGCGCCGCCACAGCTCGCCGAGCAGCTCCCGCTCCCGTACGGCGAAGTCGGAGGCGGCGCTGCCCCGCCGGGCCCGGTGCCGCAGGAACGCCAGCGATGTCGCGTACGCCTCGTAGCGGGCCACCTCCCGGGCCGCCGCCCTGCCCGCGGACCGGCGGGCGTCCTGGCGGGCGATCCGCCGGGCCCGCATCGAGCCGAGCGCGAACGGCTCGGCGGGGGTCAGCCAGCCGGCCACGGCGTAGGCGGGCAGCTCCGCCCGCACGGTCTTCAGCTCCCGCTGCCGGGTCCAGATCACCAGCCACGTCAGCAGCCCGAAGATGGGCACCATGAACGCCGCGTACACGGCGAAGAACCCGTACTCGCCGAACGCCGACGAGCCGTTCCACATCGCGTGCATGCCCATCGCGAGCAGCAGCCCGGACAGCGGGAAGGCGACGCGGCGCAGATGCCGGTGCTCCGCCGAAAGCGCGGAGATGCCGAAGCCGATGCCGGTGAGGACGGTGAACAGCGGGTGCGCGAACGGCGACATGATGATGCGCACGAAGAAGGTCGCCGCCGTGACGGAGGCGATGCCGGTGCCGCCGGTGAGCTGGTCGGTGCCGAAGGCGGTGCCCAGGTAGAGGATGTTCTCCGTGAACGCGAAGCCGGTGGCGGTGACCCCGGCTATGACGACGCCGTCGACGATGCCGGTGAAGTCGCGGCGCCGGAAGAGGAAGACCAGCAGGACGGCCGCCGCTTTGGCCGACTCCTCGACCACCGGCGCTATCACCGTCGCGCCCAGGGTGTCCGCGCTGGACGGGTCAGCCGTCGCCGTCGCGATCCATCTCGTCGCGAAGCTGTTGGCGACGATCGCTATCAGCGCCGCCGCGCAGGCGCCCCAGGCGAAGCAGAACAGCAGGTTCCGCCAGGGGCCGGGCTCGACCCGGTCCAGCCAGCGGAACGCGGCTATCAGCAGGGGCACCGGGAGGACGGCCAGGCCCAGCCCGACCAGGAATCCCTCCGTGCCGGTCTCCTCGCGGACCAGGGCGAGGATGACCAGGCCGGATATCGCGAGGAGCGTGCTCAGTGCGCCGTAGCGCACCCAGGCGCGCTGCCACCAGTGGGCGTGCCGCAGGGAGCCGGCTGTGCCTGAGCGGGCGGAGGGTGCGCCGCCGGTGGGTGTGCCGTCGGTGGGACCGCTGGGGTACGACGGGTATGGGGGGCTTGTGGCCACGGCATTGACCCTAACGACGGATGGGCGCTGTCCGCAGGCGGGAGAGGTGCCAGGGGTGGTCAGGCGCCGGCGGGGGACTGGTCCACGTGCTGTACGCGACGGAAGAGGAGGTCGTTCACGACATGTCCCTTGTCCAGTCCCTGGCCCTCGAAACGGGTCAGCGGACGGAAGTCGGGACGCGGCGCGAAACCACCGTCGGCCTGCGTGTTCTCGAAGTCGGGGTGTGCCGTGAGGACATCGAGCATCTGTTCCGCGTACGGCTCCCAGTCGGTGGCGCAGTGGAGGATCGCACCGGGCCTGAGACGGGTGGCGGCCAGACTGAGGAAGTCGGGCTGGATGATCCTGCGCTTGTGGTGCCGCTTCTTGGGCCAGGGGTCGGGGAAGTAGACGCGCAGACCGTCGAGGGAGTCCGGGGCCAGCATCTCGCGCAGGAGGATGATCGCGTCGCCGTTGCCGACCCGGATGTTGGACAGGCCGTTGCGGTCGGCGAGGTTGAGCAGGTTGCCCTGGCCGGGGGTGTGGACGTCGACGGCGAGGATGTTCGTCGCGGGGTCGGCGGCGGCCATCTGAGCGGTGGCCTCGCCCATGCCGAAGCCGATCTCCAGGACGACGGGGTTGTCGTTGCCGAACAGCTCGGGCAGGTCGAGGGTCCGGCCGTCGATGTCGAGGCCCCACTTGGGCCACAGGCGCTGCAGCGCGTCCGCCTGGCCGGCGGTGACGCGGCTGCGCCGCGGCTGGAAACTCCGGATGCGCCGCTCGAAGTGCGACCCGGCGGGGTCGGCCTTCGGCCCGTCGGGGAAGCGCGGCTCCCCCATGGCCCGGGTGCGCGCGCGCCGGACTGAGGCACCGGGCGTGTGCGGGTCCTCGTGCGGGTGCTCGTGGGGGCGGGGGTCCGGGTCCGGGTGCGGGTTTTCGGGGGTGTTCGCGGAGTCATACACAGTGCCCCTGATTTTACGGCTGCGGTGTGACGCGGACTCCCCGGTGGTGGGTCGGGGCCGCGCCGGGGGGGTGCCCGTCCTCGGAACGGCGCGATGGGGTCGGGGCCGACTCACCTCCCGTCGACGCGCCAACCGCTGCGGGCGGACACCCCCCGACACGTCCCCTACTCGCCGTACGCGGGTGCGGGAGCGTCTCGCGTGGTGCGGCGGGCCCTTGTCGCCGTGTTGGGGTGCGGGTCTCGTGCGGTGGCGCGTCCCCTTCTCGCCGTACGCGGGTGCGGGAGCGTCTCGCGTGGTGCGGCGGGCCCTTGTCGCCGTGTTGGGGTGCGGGTCTCGTGCGGTGGCGCGTCCCCTTC
>NZ_JBEOSZ010000001.1:491863-497922 GCF_040303285.1 Streptomyces sp. NPDC096046
TTCTCGCCGTGTGGGGGCTCGTGTGGTGCACCGTTCGGCTGTGGGCCTGTGTGACCGGCTGCTGCGGGCGGGGCCCCGAGGTGGCCCCTTCTCGTCGTGCCCGGGTGCGTCGTGCCGGTGCCCATCCCGGTCGGTCGCGGGCGCTGGGCCGCCCCAGCAGCGGGCGTGCCTGCTGCTCAGGGCGCCACGGGTGGGCGATGGACGAGGCAGCCCGTTCCGCCGGGATCAGCGGCAGCGCCGAGCCCGCGGACCTCACAGCGCGTTCAACGCCCTCCGGGCCACCTCCCGGCCGATCGGCAGGGACGCCGTGGCCGCGGGTGACGGCGCGTTCAGTACGTGCACCGCGCGAGGGCCCTCGCGGATCAGGAAGTCGTCGACCAGGGTTCCGTCGCGGAGGACCGCCTGGGCGCGCACACCCGCCGCCGTCGGCACCAGGTCGCCCTCGGACACCGCGGGCAGCAGCCTGCCCACCGCGTCCGTGAACGCCGTCCTGGACAGGGACCGCCGCAGCTCTCCCGCCCCGTACCGCCAGTGCCGGCGGGCGATCCGCCAGGAGCCGGGCCAGGCCAGGGTCGAGCCCAGCTCGCGCAGGCGCACCGTGCCCCATCCGTACCCCTCGCGGGCCAGTGCCGGGACCGCGTTGGGTCCGACATGGACGCTCCCGTCGATGCCTCGCGTGAGATGCACCCCGAGGAAGGGGAACGCCGGGTCGGGCACGGGATAGACCAGGCCCCGCACCAGCTCCGGCCGGGCCAGCTCGTAGTACTCACCACGGAACGGCACGATCCGCATGCCCGGGTCGTCCCCGGTGAGCCGGGCGATCTCGTCGCATTGAAGGCCCGCGCAGTTCACCAGGACCCGCCCGCGTACAACGTCACCCGCGGCCGTCAGCACGGCGACCCCCCGCCCGGGGCGCCGGTCCACGCGTACGACCCGCGTGCCGTAGCGGATCTCCGCACCCGAGGCGTGGGCCAGCCGGCGGGCGACCGCGACGAAGTCGCAGATGCCCGTCGTGCCCACGTGTATCGCGGCGAGGCCGCGCACCTCCGGCTCGTACTCCGCGATCTGGGAGGCACCCAGCTCCCGTACCGGGATCCCGTTCTCCCGGCCGCGCTGCACCAGTGCGTGCAGGCGGGGCAGCTCCGCGCGGTCGGTGGCGACGATCAGCTTGCCGGTGACCGCGTGGGGGATGCCGTACTCGGCGCAGAACTTGACCATCTCCGCCGCGCCCCGCACCGCGTAACGCGCCTTGAGGGAGCCGGGGCGGTAGTAGACGCCGCTGTGGATGACGCCGCTGTTGCGGCCGGTCTGGTGGCGGGCCGGGCCCGGCTCCTTCTCCAGGACGGTGACCTGTGTGCCCGGTGCGGCGCGTGTGATGGCGTACGCCGTCGACAGACCGACGATTCCGCCGCCGATCACCAGCACGTCACAGTCGTATCCGGTCCGCACGCGCACCACCTCCCGCCTCGATAGTGCACTGCGCCACTGACACCGCCCGCAAACGCGCGACGAACGGCATTCCCGCGCCCCGCTACGCCGGGGTCATCAGCAGCGGCCGTGCACGCTCACGGAGCTCCACCACCCGTGGCTCGTCGCCGTACGGCTCCAGACGGTGCAGGAGATCCTTCACGTACTCGGTGGTGCGGGCCGAGGAGATCCGCCCGGCGACCTCCACCGCCCGCACCCCCTGCTCGCACGCGGCGTCCAGGTTCCCCGACTCCAGTTCGGCGACCGCGGAGACGACCAGGCGCAGGCCGTGCGAGCGGACGAACTCCTCCGTCGGCTTCGACAGGGCCTGCTCGGTGAAGCGGCGGACCTGGCGGGGCGCCTTGAGGTCGCGGTAGCACTCCGCCGCGTCGGCGGCGAAACGGTCGTAGGAGTAGAAGCCGAGCCAGCTCGGGTCGTTGTCGCCGGGGCGGGCGCGCTCCAGCCAGCTCTCGGCCGCCTTCAGGGCGCCGCCGGCGGCCTGGGCGTCGTTCGCACGCGCGTGTGCCCGGGCCTCGACCAGGCGGAAGAAGCTCATGGTGCGGGCCGTGGCCAGTCCGCGGTTGCGTTCGAGGGCGGCCTGGGCGAGGTCCACGCCCTCGTCGCCGAAGCCGCGGTAGGTGGCCTGGAGTGACATGGAGGCCAGCACATAGCCCCCGAGGGGGACGTCCGCCGCCGCCCGGGCCAGGCGCAGGGCCTGGATGTAGTAGCGCTGGGCCGCTTCCTGCTGGCCCGTATCGAAGGCCATCCAGCCCGCGAGGCGGGTGAGTTCGGCGGAGGCGCCGAAGAGGGCCCGGCCGACCTCGTCGGAGTACGAGCCGAGCAGCAGGGGGGCGGCCTCCACTCGTAAGCACTCGGGGACCATGGACGAACGCCAGTCGCCGCCGCCGTATTTGGAGTCCCAGCGCCGCGCGTCCTCGGCGGCCTCCCGCAGCTTCTGCACATCACTGTGGCCGACTTTGAGCGGTGCGCCGGAGCCCTCGCCGGGGCCCACGTCACGCGCGACCGAACTGTCGGCCGGGGTTATCAGCCACCGTGAGGCGGGCGTTGCGTATGCGCTCACCGCGAACGATCCTGCCAGCGACTGCCAGATGCCGCCCGAACCGGCCCGGCGGCCGGCGAGGTCGAGGCGGTACAGATCCGTCGCCGAGCGCACCGCCTGGCCGACGTCCCGCGGGAAGGCGAGGCCGACTTCGGGTGCCGGGTCGGCGTCGGCCAGACCGATCTCGTGGAGTGGTACCGGGCGGCCGAGCTTCTGGCCGATGGCGGCGGCGATGAGGTGCGGCGCGGCACCCTGGGGCACCATGCCCTTCGACACCCAGCGCGCCACCGACGTCTTGTCATAGCGAAGCGTCAGACCGCGCTGGGCGCCAAGATCGTTGACGCGCCGCGCGAGGCCCGCGTTGGAAATTCCCGCGAGGGCGAGAACGGCGCCGAGTTTGTCGTTCGGCCCGCGTTGCTCCCTGGACATGCGCCACCCCTCGACACAGACGGCTGCCGCACTGGCATAACCACGCGGCATTCGTAAACCCAGCGTAGTTCGCCGCATCCCAAGCGTTAAGGGGCATTGTTCCGGTTGGCGGGATTGTGGTCCGTACTGAAGTGCGGTTCAGATACGGGCTGTTGCGACGTGCTCCCAGTGTGTGGCCGTGCGCCTGTCCGTGCGCTCTTCTCCGGCCACCGCGGGAGCGGTTCCATGGTCATTGCGTGGGTCGGCCCGCTGTACTGGATCCAGCGGGCTGGGGGACACCGCCGCCTTCATCCCCGCGGGCGGCGGAACGGTCCGGGAGGCGGGCTCCGTCTCCCGGACCGCGCGACCGGAAGACAGGGTGCGGAGCCTGTACGGAGCGTGTTCGAAGCCGTCTGCGTGACGCCGATTTGGCCGAAAATCGACCCCGGCGGTCTTGGTGCATCAGGCCTCCGACCATGGCAGTTGAGGGCGCTTCCGGTGTGATTGGGGCGCGTTTCGGGGGCGCATTCGCGTCGCAGTCGTACCGGAGACATGTCGCTGGCGTGCCTTGATTCTTGGCGCTCCCTTCCTTTTCCTCCTCCGCCGCGCTTCGGTTTCCCTTCCTGATTTTGCGCCCCGCCGACCGCTGTCGCCGCCCGGGTCTCCTTGTGGCGTGCGGGTGTTCGGGGTGTTCGGGGCACTGCGGGCGGCTCCGCCGGGGCGCATTCGACGGAGCGCAAGCGGCGTCGGCACCCTCTGGAACGCTTCCTTCATGGCAGCATGGTGAACCGGTTCGTACGGTGCACTGGTTGTCCACAGCCTGTGGAGGCGGCGATGCGGTGGTTGGTGGGATGGAGCAGCACCGCCGCGGGAGCCGTCGCTGCCGGCTCGGCGGGGGCGACCGGCGGCGAGGGTGAGACGCTGCACCCGGTGGGGTCCCAACTCCTGTGGGGCGACCCCGATCCGCTGTGGGCGGTCGGCGACTGGCGCCCCGACGAGGTGCGCGTCGTGAAGGCCGACGACCGGACGCGCATCGCCGTCCTCGGCATCTGCGGCGCCACCGACGAGCAGTTGCGCGTCGCGCTGTTCGCCGCGCGCGGCGGGGCACTTCGGCATCTGACCGCCTGGCCGGGCAGCTACACGGCGATCGTCCAGGTCGGCAGGCGGATCACCGTCTGCGGCGATCTCGCGGGCGCGCGGCCGGTGTTCCACACGCCCTGGGCCGGCGGTACGGCGTACGCGACCGCCGCGCTGCCGCTGGCCGACCTCATCGAGGCCAACCTCGACTTCGGGCACCTCGCCGCGCTGCTGGCCGCCCCGGACGTGCCCGCCGCGCTGCACGACTCCACGCCGTACGACGGCGTGAAGCGCATTCCGCCCGGGCATGCCCTCATCCTGCGCGCCGGGGCGCGCGAGATCGCCGGGTACGAGCCGGTCGCCTCGCTGGCCGTGGCGGCGCCCCCGGCCGATCCGGACAGCGCGGTCGACGCGGTGCGCGACGCGCTCGTGGAAGCCGTACGGACGCGGCTGTCCGCGCCTCGGCACGTCCCCGGGGCGGACATCGACCCGGGCCCCGTGCCCGGCATGGGGCCCGCCGAGCGGCGTGCCGCACGCGGGATGCCGGTCCCGGGGATCGGCGCGGACCTCTCCGGCGGGCCGGCCTCCGGGGCACTGGCGCTGCTGGCCGCGGGACTGCCCGGAATGCCCGGCACGGTGCTCGGCCACGGCACGGGCGCGGGGGAGCGGCTGCTGGCCGTCACGTTCAACGACCTCGCCGTCGGGGGCCGGGAGGCCGAACTGGAGCGGGCGGGCGCACTGGCGGCCAACCCCCGGCTGCACCACGTCGTCGTGGCCGGTGACGAGCAGACCCTTCCGTACGCCGACCTGGACGGGCCTCTGACGGACGAACCCGGGCCGTGCCTGGTGTCGGCGGCGCGCCACCGGGCCCGGCTCGCGGCGGGCAGCGCGGACCACTTCACGGGCTACGGGGCGCGCCAGGTGCTGGACGCCCATCCCGCGCGGCTCGCCGACCTGCTGATGGACCGCCGGCGGCGTCATCTCGTACGGCCGGTCGCCGCGCTGGCCAAGGCGGACGGGTCGGTGCTGGTGCCGGCACGCGTGTACGCGGCGGCACGGCGGTTGTCCCGTACGCCGTACCGGTCGGGTGTCGAGTCCCTCGCCGAGCGCCTTCTCGACCCCCGCTCCGACGACGGGCTCGACGCGCCCGGCGGTGCGCTGGACGCCTCACTCGCCGCGCTGACCTGGGGGAGACCCGGGCCGGCGGCGCGCTGGCTGACCGGTGAGGCGCTCGCTGAAGTATCGGTTCGTCTTCAGGCATCGACACACCGGTCGGAGCTGGTGGGGCCGGGGCAGCGGCCGGGGGACTTCCGGGCGCGCGCCGCGCTGGCACGGCACGCGGCGGACCTGCGGGTGCTGGAGCAGGCGGCGGAGGTCCGCTTCCAGCGGCTGCACGCGCCGTTCCTCGACAACCAGGTCGTCCGCGCGGCCCGGGCGCTGCCCGAAGCACTGCGGGTGCGGCCGGGGGCCAGGGCGGCGATCCTGCGTACGGTGCTGGAAGGGGCCGGTGTCCGGGAGCTGCCGCCCGGCTGGGGCGCCCCGACCCAGGCGACCGCGGCGGCCACGGAGCGCACGGGGCTGCGCGTGGCGGCGGACTCCCTGGTCGCCCTGTTCGACACCCCGCTGCTGGCGGAGGCGGGCCTGGTCGAGGCCCGGGTGGTTCGCAAGGCGCTGCGGGGCGCGGCGGCGGGCGAACCCCTTCCCCTGGACGGCCTCGCGGACCTGGTCTCCCTGGAACTGTGGCTCCGCCGCCTGCTCTCGCGCCGCGGCACCTGCTGGACGGGAACGCCGGCTCGGCAGCGCGCGGTACCGGCGGGAATCGCCCCGCAGCGGGGGGCGTTGGGCGCGGGGGCCGGTGGAGGACGTCGGGGCTAGCGCCTGTGCCCGTGCCTGTGCCCGTGCCCCTGTGCGTGCCCACGTCTGCGCCCACGTCCGCGCCCGTGTCTGTGTCTGTGCCCGTGCCCCTGTGCGTGCCCACGTCTGCGCCCACGTCCGCGCCCGTGTCTGTGTCTGTGCCCGTGCCCCTGTGCGTGCCCACGTCTGCGCC
>NZ_JBEOSZ010000001.1:498019-511234 GCF_040303285.1 Streptomyces sp. NPDC096046
GCCCACGTCCGCGCCCGTGTCTGTGTCTGTGCCCCTGTGCGTGCCCACGTCTGCGCCCACGTCCGCGTCCGCCTCCACGTGGGTCCGCGCTGGAGCCATGAGGGTGCGCGCGTGCGCGACCGATACCGGTGGGTGGGCCGGGGCCGCGTGGGTGTCACCCGGCCTCGGCAACGGCGCGATGGGGTGCCGTATCGACGGACGGTCCGCCGATCCGCCGACCGCTGCGGGCGGGCATCCCGGCACGTGCCTCGCGTTGTCCGGTGGCTGCGACTTCGCTGACGGTCCGTCGTTCCGGCGACCGCGGTGGGCGGACCCTCCCGGCACGTTCCCTCGCGTTGTCCGGTGGCTGCGAATTCCGCTGCCGGTCCGTCGACCGCTGTGGGCGGATACCCCCGGCATGTCACGCCGTGTCGTCCGGCGGCTGCGATGTCGCCGACGGTCCGTCGACCCGCCGACCGCTGCGGGCGGGCACCCCGGCATGTCCCCTCGCGCTGTCCGGCGGCGGTGGCCGCTCCGCCTGCCCCCGGGCACGCACGGGGAGGGTGGCGGCGCGGCGGTACCCCGCTACCCGGGTTTCGGGCCCACCCCGCACCGGCGACAGCGCCGAGCGGGTTGCGGGCCCACCCCGCACCGGCGACAGCCCCGCGCACCCAGGCACCCGCAACGCCCCGTACCGAAAACCCCGCGGCTCTCGTCCCCGCCCGGGCGACAATGACCCCGTGCGGTACAGAATCCTGGGTGTCACCACGGCAGAGGACGAGCGTGGCGCGGTCATACCCGTCGGAGGCCCCCGGCTCCGCGCGCTGCTCACCGCCCTCGCCCTGCGGCCCTCCCGTGTCGCCACCCCTCAGACGCTCATCGACGAGGTCTGGGCGGACGAGCCGCCCCAGGACGCCCCCGCCGCTCTCCAGGCCCTCATCGGCCGGCTCCGCAGGGCCCTCGGGAAGGACGCCGTCATCTCCGAGACGGGCGGTTACCGACTCGCGGCCGACCAGGACGACATCGACCTCTTCGTCTTCGAACGGCTCGTCCAGCAGGGCACCGACGCCCTCACCGGCAACGATCCCGCCCTCTCGGAACGCCACCTCGACGCCGCCCTCGCCCTGTGGCGCGGACCCGCCCTCGCCGACCTGCCCGACCGTGCCGCCGCCGCCCGCCCGGAGGCGAGGCGCCTGGAGGCGATCCGGTCCAGGGTGGAGGCGCGGATACGGCTCGGCCGCGTGCCGGAGGTCGTGCCGGAGCTGCGGGAACTGACCGCGGTACACCCGTACGACGAGCCGCTGCACGCCCTGCTGATCCAGGCCCTGCGGGACACCGGCCGGGCCGCCGACGCCCTCGCCGCGTACGAGACCGCCCGCCGCTGTCTGGCCGAAGGCCTCGGCGCCGACCCCGGGCCCCGACTGCGCGCCCTCCACACCGAGCTGCTCGATTCCGGGCCGCGGGACGGCAAGGCCCCGCCCGCCCCACCGGTGCGCGAGGGCATGCGCCCCGGGGCCCTCCGTCCCCGTCTGACCTCCTTCGTCGGCCGGGAACCCGAGATCGACGCCATCCGTTCCGAGATGCACAGGGCCCGGCTCGTCACGCTCACCGGACCGGGCGGCTCCGGCAAGACCCGCCTCGCCGAGGAGGCCGCCGCCGGGCACCCGCAGGCACGGCTGGCCGAGCTCGCCCCGCTCGACCGGCCGGAGGCGGTGCCGGGAGCGGTGGTCAGTGCGCTCGGTCTGCGCGAGACCCTGCTGATGGCCGGCGAGCTCACCGCCGTGCAGGACGACCCCGTCGCCCTGCTCGTCGAGTACTGCGCCCAGCGCAGCCTGCTCCTGATCCTCGACAACTGCGAGCATGTCATCGGCGCCGCAGCCCACCTCGCCGAGACCCTCCTCACCCGCTGCCCCGAGCTCACCATCCTGGCCACCAGCCGTGAACCCCTGGGCGTGCCCGGCGAGTCGGTGCGCCCGGTCGAACCCCTGCCTCCGGACCACGCCCGCCGGCTGTTCGCGGAGCGCGCCGCCGCCGTCCGTCCCGACGCGGCGGACGCCGTCGTCCGCGACGAGCGGGCGGTCGCGGAGATCTGCCGGCGGCTGGACGGGCTGCCGCTCGCCATCGAACTGGCGGCCGCCCGGCTCCGGCTGCTCACCCCCCGGCAGATCGCCGACCGGCTCGACGACCGCTTCCGCCTCCTCACCTCCGGAAGCCGTACCGTCCTGCCCCGCCAGCAGACCCTGCGGGCCGTCGTCGACTGGTCGTGGGACCTGCTCGACGACGCCGAGCGGACGATGCTGCGCGAGGTGTCGGTGTTCGCGGGCGGCTGGGACCTCGCGGCGGCCGAGGCGGTGTGCTCCGGGCCCGCCGCCGAGCTGATCGGGGCGCTCGTCGACAAGTCCCTCGTCGTGGCGGCCCCCGACGCCGACGACGGCACCTCCGGCATGCGGTACCGGATGCTGGAGACCATCCACGAGTACGCCGTCGAGCGGGCCGCCGACGTCCCCCGGGCGCGCGCCACCGCCGAGCTCCGGCACCGCGCCTGGGCGCGTGCGCTCGCCGAGCGGGCCGATCCGCTGCTGCGCTCCGCGGCACAACTGCCGTGGATCCTCCGTCTGGAGACCGAGCTGGACAACATCCGCGCCGCTTTCGACCGGTCCCTCACCGCCGGGGACGAGGAGGAGGCCGCTGCCCTCGCCCTCGCCATGGGCTGGTTCTGCTGGCTGCGCAACTACCGTCACGAAGGCCTGGAGTGGCTGGAGCGGACACTGAGGCTGGGCGTGGCCCTCGACCTCACGGGCCGTGTGCCGGCCGACGACGAGCCGGAACTGCCCGGCCACATCGAGCACTTCCTCGACGCGCCGGACGGGGAGGCGGGGCATCCACTGCGCGACCTGCGGATGGATGTGCGCATGCTGCATCTGTTCTTCCTGACCGAGGCCGAGCCCATGGAGACGTTCGCCGACGAGCAGCGGCCGTACATGGACAGGGTGCGCGCCCACTTCGAGAGGGGCGGCCCGCACGTGGCCCGTGTCCCGGGGCTCGTCTGCCCGATCCTCTCCGCCTTCCTGGGCGACCCGGACGAAATCCGGACCGTCCTGGACGCCGCCGTCGCCAACTGCCGTGCGCACGGCGGTGACTGGGAGATCTCCGTCGCCCTGATGTTCCGTGCGCATACGGTCGTCGACGGACCCGGTGGCCTGGAGGGTGTCGACGACGACCTCGCGGAGCTGCGGGTCCTCAGCCGCCGCGCGGGCGACCGCTGGCTGCGTGCCCAGGTGTGCGGCGCGGCCGGTGAGCTCGCCATGGCGCGCGGTCGCTTCGAGGACGCCAAGGGGGAGTACGACGAGGCGCTGCGCCTCGCCTACGAGGTGGGCGCCTACGCCGAGTCGCCCTTCCTCATCGCTCGGCTGGGCGAGATCGCCTACCGCGCCGGGGAGCGGGTGACGGCGCTGGCGCTGCTGGACGAGGCCACCGCCGCCGCGGAGCGGTACGGCGTACGGGACTCCAAGGCGTACATCCTGCTGATGCGCACCCAGATGGCGTTCGAGGACGGGCACGTCGACCGGGCGCGTGCGTGGTGTGACGAGGCCTGTGCGAACACGACCCCCGGCACACCGCCGCCCCAGTTCCTGGTGATGCTGCTCCTGCTCGACGCCCTGATCACGGCGCGGGAGTCCGGCCCGCGCTCAGCCCTGCCCAAGCTGAGCGGAGCCCTGCGCGAAGCCGTGCACAAGCGGTGCTCGGAGGTGATCCGGGCCGTGGTCGTGGAGGGCGCTGCGGGCGTGCTGGCCGACCTCGGCGACCTCCCGCGCGCGGCCCGGCTGCTCGGCACCGGTGACCACTGGCGGTCCGGCCGGCCGCGCTCCATGCCGGAGCGCTCTCAGGTGGAGCGGGTCGAGGCGGTCGTGCGTGACGCCCTGGGGAGTTCCCGCTGCCGGGCGGAGCGCGCCCGGGGCACGGCCCTCACCGCCGACGACGTCCTGATCGAGCTGGACGAGGCGCGCGGCGCGTACGTCACCGGCCGGGCCTCCTGAGCCTCGGCGGCCACCCACCCATCAGCCGTGTGAACAACGCTCCAGGTCAATACAGCCAGCGGCAGGTGAACCTGGACTCCGCCCAGTCCACCGGCATCAGCTCGTCGAGGGAGCTGCGCGGTTCCACCACCAGCCGGACCGTGCTGCGGCCGGTGAGGTCCACCCGCACGGGCACGGCCGCGTCACCGCCCTCGACCAGCGGGGAGCGCCACAGCCGGACCCCGTCGGCGTAGACGGAGAAGTACACCTTGCCGAGCCGCAGCGTCATGTCGTCCACCCCGACGAGCGCGTCGTACGACGAGCAGGAGTGGTTGAGGTCGATGGTGACGGAGGAGCGGCCGTGCACGGTGACGCCGTGGGCGTACCGCCGGTCGCCGATCGACAGGCCGGACCGCTTCCAGACCCGGTTGCTCGAGCCGATCCGCATCTCGGGCTTCGTACCGTCGCCGTCGATGTCGTACGACAGGCCGCTCCACTGGTGGACGGCGGGGGCGGGCGGGAGCGTCGGGGGAGGAGAGTCCGGCGTGGGGGCCGAGGGCGGTACCGGCCGGGGGGACGCGGACGGGGGAGGAGCGGGCTCGCGCGTCGGGTCGGGGGGTGAGGCCGGGGCATGTTCACGACTCGGGCTGGTCCGCGGGTCGGGCGCCGGTGTGGGCGTTGCGGCGCGCGCGGGCACGATCCCCGGCGGCCGTGGTCGCGGACCGGCTTCCGGCGGCGAGGGGGAGGGCGTGGGCTCGCCGGTGCGTACGACCGACGACGGCGGCGGGGAGGAGGGAGCGGACTCCGCCTGCTCCTTCGGCTTGTCGTCGCCGACCAGTGCCATCACCACGGCCGCCACCACACCGACGGCGATCACACCGGCCGCGATGCCGGCTTTCACCGGTGCGCCGAGCCCCTCGGAGGCCGCCGCACCCCCGCCGGCCCCGCCACCGCCCGCCGCGCCTGCCCCACCGGCCGAGCCACCGGCCGAGCCACCGCCCGCCGCACCCCCGCCACCGCCCGCCGCGCCTGCCCCACCGGCCGAGCCACCGCCCGCCGCGCCCGCCGCACCGGCCGCTCCCGCACCCCCGGCGATGAGCCCGGCCGCCTTCGCATACCCGGCGGCCCCGAACCAGCCGATGACCGCGACCGGCACGACGGCCGGGATGCCGCCGGCCACTTCCTCGATCTGCAGCGCGGCCAGCCGGCATTTCGCGCACTCGTCCAGATGCCCCCGCAGCCCCCGCTCGGCCCGGGTGCGCAGCCGGCCGCGGGCGTAGGTGCCGAGCTGGTCGGCGTAGCGCGCGCACTCCTCGTCGCCGGTGAGCGCGGCGCTGACGTGGGCCTGGAGGTAGGCCTGCTTGAGGCCCTCGCGGGCCCGGCTGGCGAGCACGCGGGTGCCGTTGGCGTCCAGCCCGAACAGTGTGGCGACCTCGCTGGGCGACTCGTCCTCGATCTCGGTGTGCCACAGCACGGCCTGCCACCGCTCGGGCAGCGACCGGAACGCCCGCATGGCCATGGACTGCTCGGCCGCGTGCATCGCCTGTACGTCGGCGCCCAGTCCGAGCGTGTCGGCGTCGGACGCGTCGGACGCGTGTGCGGACTGGGCGGCGAACACCGCGAAGTCGTCGACGAGCTGCTCGCGCCGTGCCGACCTCGTCCAGGAGGCGGCGACCCGCCGGACGGAGGTGAGCAGATAGGCGCGTACGGCGTGCGCGGGGCCCGCCCCGCCGCGGACCGCCTGGA
Source organism: Streptomyces sp. NPDC096046 (assembly GCF_040303285.1). Taxonomy (NCBI): domain Bacteria; kingdom Bacillati; phylum Actinomycetota; class Actinomycetes; order Kitasatosporales; family Streptomycetaceae; genus Streptomyces; species Streptomyces sp. NPDC096046. The sequence continues at coordinate 503,761 of NZ_JBEOSZ010000001.1, forward strand.
GCATGCGGGCGAAGACCTCGGCGGTCAGGTCGTCCGCGGTGTGGGCGTCGCGGCAGCAGGTGCGGGCATAGCGGCGCACGGCCTGCGCATGGCGCCGGTACAGCTCCTCGTACGCCGTGTCGTCGCCCGAGCGCATCCGGTCGATGAGGTCGGCGTCGGACGGCGGCTGCGCGCGCGGCGGCGGCAGGACACCGTCCTCGCGGCGGTCGCGCTGGGCCGGGACCGAGCCGTCGGCAGGGTGCCCGCCGGGCGGCTCGCTCGCGCGTCCGCCCTGACTCGGCACCTGCGGGGGGACCGGCCCGCCGGCTGTGGCGTCGCCGTTGCCGCTACCGCTCGGCTCGTCCCGCCCGTCAACGCTCATCGCGGAAAGCCCCCGGCAGCCGCCCAACTCGTCCAACCACCGGGTCAGCGTGCCATATTGGCTTTTGGTCAGACCCCCGGAGTTCGGACCATCACTCATCCGTGGGGACTTACCGCACGGAAGTACTAGTCATCACTCGTTCGGGGAAGAGTCCCTCCTCGCTCCGGGGCCGGAGGTCCCGGCCCGGCCCATAGCTCCGGCCCGGCCCATAGCTCCGGCCCGGCCCGGCCCGTAGCTCCGGCCCGGCCCGGGTCGGATCAGCCCGGGCCGGATCAGCCCGGGCTCCCGGCGGCTCACGCCGGTCGCGAACGCAGACCCTCCAGCAGGATGTCCAGCAGCCGGGCCGACGCGGCCGCCTGCTGCGCCGCGTCCGGCAGCGAGGGCGCGGCTGTGGCGATCACCAGCAGCACGTCCGCCACCGACACGTCCGCGCGCAGCTCACCGGCCGCACGCGCCCGGTCCACGAGCTGGCCCACGACCTCGAGCAGCGCCGACGTCCCGGCGTCGTCCTCGGCCGTGACCGCTGGTGCCGAGGCGACCGCGACCGGCTGGTCCGGCACCAGTCGCAGCTCCGTCCCACCCGGCTGGGTCCGCTGCTGCGGCACCCGCGGGCCGGCCGCGCCGTCCTCGACCGAGACCCGCAGCACCCGCGGCGGCAGCAGCCGCCCGGCGCCGGAGGCCACCGACGTCCGCAGGAAGCGCGACAGCGCCGACCACGGCTCGTCCTCCTGTCCGAGCGCGGCACGCGCCTGGTCGGTCAGCCGGGAGGTCTCCTCCTCGGCTATCCGGCGCACCAGGACGTCCTTGCTCGGGAACCGCCGGTACACCGTGCCCACGCCGACCCGCGCTCGCCGCGCCACGTCCTCCATCGGCGCGCCGTACCCCAGTTCGCCGAAGACCTCACGCGCCGCACGCAGCACGTGCTCCAGATTGCGCTGTGCGTCCACGCGCAGCGGCGTCGTCCGCGACACGTCGCGCCCGTTGCCCGCCGCGCTCATCGTCATGCCGCCCGCCGCGACAGCGGACGCGGGCGACCAATGAGAGTCCTGAACATGCATAAGCATTCCCCCGGTAATGACGTCTCCCCCCGGAGACTCCCCGCCATTCGATGACGGGACGGGGAACCGCCCCGGTCCCGCGGTCCGCCCGTCGCGGACCCCGGTGAGCGCTTCCCCCTACACCCCGTCGACACACGAACATAGTTGAGAGGGAGTCAATTCAGAAGGGGCAGGTTCCGCACGGAGCGCCCACCGATCGGAGTACGGGCCGCATACGTCCCGAATGTGCCCCCGCGCGCCCCTCGCGCCACCCCTCCTGAGCTGCGCGAATGCACCGCAGGTCGCTAATCGGGCCAACTCGACGCCCGCGCCCGCTCCGGTCACACAATTCGTCGAGGCTGTGGACAAACTCAAGCGACGGGTGCGTCATGGGATGGTGAAGGAACGTGCGCGCATTCTCGTTGTCGGTGGCGGCTACGTCGGGATGTACACGGCCCTGCGCCTGCAGCGCAGACTGAAACGGGAGCTGGACCGGGGCGAGGTGGAGATCACGGTCGTCACCCCGGACCCGTACATGACCTACCAGCCGTTCCTCCCCGAGGCCGCCGCCGGTGCCATCTCACCGCGCCACGTCGTCGTCCCGCTGCGCCGCGTCCTCGGCCGGTGCCGGATCCTGATCGGCGAGGCCACCGCCGTCGACCACGCCGAACGCGCCGTCACCGTCACCACCCTCGCCACCGGGGAGGAGGGCACCGGCGGGCAGCGGCTGTCCTACGACCACCTCGTCCTGGCCCCCGGCTCCGTCTCGCGCACCCTGCCGGTCCCCGGCCTCGCCGACCACGGCATCGGCTTCAAGACGGTGGAGGAGGCCATCGGCCTGCGCAATCACGTCATCGAGCAGATGGACATCGCCTCCTCCACCCGCGACCCCGCGATCCGCGACGCGGCCCTCACCTTCGTCTTCGTGGGCGGCGGCTTCGCCGGTGTGGAGGCACTCGGCGAGTTGGAGGACATGGCCCGCTACGCCGCGCGCTACTACCACAACGTCCGGCCCGAGGACATGAAGTGGATCCTCGTCGAGGCCTCGGACCGCATCCTGCCCGAGGTCGGCGAGGAGATGGGCCGCTACACCGTCACCGAACTGCGCCGCCGCAATATCGACGTCCGCCTGGAGACCCGCCTGGAGTCCTGCGCCGACCGGGTCGCCGTCCTCAGCGACGGCGCCCGCTTCCCCACCCGTACGGTCGTCTGGACGGCCGGCGTGAAGCCCCACCCGGTGCTCGCCGCCTCCGACCTGCCCCGCAACGGCCGAGGACGCCTGAAGTGCACGCCGGAACTGTCGGTCGAGGGCACCACGCACGCGTGGGCAGCCGGAGACGCCGCCGCCGTCCCGGACGTCACCGCCGGGCGCACCGGGACAGAACCGGGCCGCGAGTGCGCGCCCAACGCCCAGCACGCGGTCCGCCAGGCCAAGGTCCTCGCCGACAACATCGTGCACACGCTGCGCGGCGAGCCCCTGGACACGTACGCGCACGCCTACGCCGGGTCGGTCGCCTCCCTGGGCCTGCACCAAGGCGTCGCCCACGTCTACGGACGCAAGCTCAAGGGCTACCCCGCCTGGTTCATGCACCGCGCCTACCACCTCAGCCGTGTGCCCACCTTCAACCGCAAGGCGCGCGTGCTCGCCGAATGGGCCCTGGCCGGCCTGTTCAAACGGGAGATCGTCTCCCTGGGTTCACTCGAACACCCCCGGGCGGAGTTCGAACTCGCGGCCGGTGGAAAGCCTTCTCACGACCCCCCGCACAACCCGAAGGGGTCGTCCTGACCGGACCCAGGAACTCCACCGGCCGACCCGGCGTCTGACGGATGTCGGTCCGGTCCGCGCACTGCCAGACTGGTCCACCACCGCGGGCATGCCACCACTCGCCCCGGCGCGGGCCCCCCGGGGCCCCGGCCGGTTCCGGTACCGGCCGCCGACCACTACACGAGGCAAGGATTCGTGAACTTCACGCGCTGGAGCGCCCGGCTCCCCGGAACGCAGCGCCGCGCCGCAGCGCGGACCGAGCAGACGGCCTCCCCGGACCGGCGGGGGGAAGGGTCCGTACCCGCCGCCCGTGCCGAACAACCGACCGACGAGACACCGACCGTTCCCGCCGTCGACGAACTGCGGGTGCGTGAGGTTCTCGACCGCGTCCCGTCCCTCGTCGCCCTGGTCCACGGCCCCGACCACCGCATCGCCTACGTCAACGACGCCTACACGAGCGCCTTCGGCGTACGCCCCCTGGGCGAACGCGCCCGCGAGGCCCTCCCCGAGCTGGACGCTCTCGGCCTCTTCCCTCTCCTGGACCAGGTCCAGCGCAGCGGCAAGTCGCGCACGGTCAAGTCCCGCAAGGCCCCCGACGGCCGCTCCTACACCTTCACCTGCACCCCCATCGCCCAGGGCGACGGCAAGAGCGGCAGCGACGGCCGGGGTGTCCTCGTCTTCGCCACCGACGTCACCGACCACGCCGAAGCGGCCGAACGCCTGCGCGCCAGCGAACGCCGCCAGCGCGAAACGGCGGTCACCCTCCAGCGGTCCCTGCTCCCCCAGGAGCTCGAAGAGCCGGACGACCTGCGCATCGCGGCCACGTATCACCCGGGCGGCACGGAGGCGGCCGTCGGCGGTGACTGGTACGACGTCATCACCCTCGGCGGCGGCCGCACGGCGCTGGTCATCGGTGACGTCATGGGCCGGGGCGTGCGCGCGGCGGCGGTCATGGGCCAGCTCCGCACGGCGGTCCGCGCCTACGCCCGCCTCGACCTCCCCCCGCACGAGGTCCTCCAGCTCCTGGACGGCCTGGCAGCCGAGATCGACGCCAACCAGATCGCCACGTGCGCGTACGCCATCCACGACCCGAACGAGGGCAAGCTGGTCTACTCCTCGGCGGGCCACCTCCCCATCCTCGTCCGCGACGAGAACGGCACGGTCCTGCGCGCCGACGAACCCACCGGCCCCCCGCTCGGCACCGGTGGCTGGATGCACACCTCGGGCTCGATCCCCCTCGCCCCCGGCTCCACGGCCGTCCTCTACACGGACGGCCTGGTCGAGCGCCGCGACGCGGACCTGGACGAGGGCATCGCCGCCCTGGAACGCGCCCTGGCCGGAGCCACCGGCACCCCCCAGGTCGTCTGCGACCGCCTGGTCCGCTCCGCGGGAGTGACCCCCGACCACGACGACGACGTGGCCGTTCTGGTCCTCCAGCACCCCGCGCGCAGCGGCCCGGACAGCGAGCTCTTCCGCAACGCCGCCCTGGAGCTGCTGGGCGGCGTGGAAGCGGCCCCCCGCGCGCGTGCCTTCGCCTCCGGCGTCCTGACCAGCTGGCGTTTTCCCGCCGACCTGCACGACCTGGGCGTCCTGGCCACCAGCGAACTGGTCGCGAACTCCCTCCAGCACGGCACCCCGCCGATGAGACTGCGTCTGCGTCGCACGGACAGACGCCTGATCATCGAGGTCACCGACGGCGACGACCACCTCCCCAGACGCCGTCGCGCGGAACCGGGCGACGAATCGGGCCGGGGCATCGCCATCGTCGCCACGATCGCGTCGAACTGGGGCTCCCGTCGCACACCGGGCGGTGGCAAGGCGGTGTGGTGCGAGTTCGCCCTGCCACGCACCCGGCCGACGTGACCGGACCGCGGATCAGACGTCGGCGGAAACGGGCGCCCCACCCCGCGCCACGACCCGGCTCTTGCCGAGCCACGGCTGATCCTGCACATCGGTCAGCTGCCGCCCCAACCGCACGGCCAGGACGGTGATCCCCAGCGAGAACACCAGGAACGCCACGATGTACGGCGCGTGCAGCGAGGCCCCCAGCGGCCCGCCCACCGCAGGCCCGACGGCCAGCGCGAGCTGCTTGACCAGGGCGAACGCGGAGTTGTACTGCCCGGCCATGCCCTCCGGCGCCAGATCCGCGACCAGCGGGGCCACGGTCGGCGACAGCATCGCCTCCCCCAGTCCGAACAGCGCGTACGTCGACACGAACGCGGCCGTCGCCATCTCCTGGCTCCCGTGCCCCAGCCCCGCGTACCCGGCGACGGCCCACGCCACGGCCCAGATCAGACCCACGGCGGCGATCACCCGCGACCGCCGGCGCCGCTCCACGAACCGCAGCACGGCGAACTGCGCCACGACGATCATCAGCGTGTTGGCGGCCAGCGCCGTCCCCAGCGCGGAGGTCGAGATCCCGGCGGCCTCGACCCCGTACGCACTCAGCCCCGACTCGAACTGCCCGTAGCAGGCGAAGAACAGCACGAAGCCCAGTACGCACAGCTGCACCATGGCCCGGTTGCCCAGCAGCTGCTTCCAGCCGCTCAGGCCCGATGCCGTGGGGGCCCCCTCGATCCGCGGCGCGTGCGGCATCCGCACGGTCACCATCACCACGACCAGCAGCAGGAACATCGCCGCCTCGATCGCGAAGAGCAGCGTGAAGGAGGCCGCGCTCGTCGTGTCGACGAGGTGCCCGCCGATGAGGCCACCGACGCCGAGTCCGAGGTTCTGCAGGAAGAACTGCATGGCGAAGGCGCGCGACCGGGTCTCCGCGGACGAGCAGTCCACGATCATCGTCGCGAGTGCCGGCTGCATCACGGCCTGTCCCGCACCCAGCAGCGAGGCCGACACCAGCACGGCCGCCGCGCTGCTCGCGATCCCCAGGCTGAGCGCTCCCAGGGCGGCGGTGACCAGGGCGACGAGCAACACCGGCAGCGGGCCGCGCCGGACGATGGCCCGCCCGGCGAACGGCAGCACCATCAGCGCGGCCACAGCGAAGACGGCGAGTACGAGACCCGCCGTCATGGCCCCCAGCCCTCGCACCTGCGCCACATAGACGTACAGGTACGGGACCGTGAAGCCGAGCCCGAACGCGCTGAGTGCGTTACCCACGTGAATCCGGCGCATCGCTGCGCCCATCGCCCTGGTCACGTTCACCTCTCTCACAAGTTAGGAGTGAAGACTTCGAAACTAAAGTTCGAAGCTAAAGAGTACAGATCCAAGGACTTCAAGGCAAAGAAGGGCCGTGCGATACTGCGCACATGGGCGACACCCCCGGCCCCAGCGAGCCGACCCTCGAAGAGCAGATCGCCGCGTACCAGCGCGAGTTCCAGGACCTCGACCCCCAGGTCGAACAGATCGTCTCGGCCCTCTCCCGCCTGAACCGCCGCATGAACGTCGCCTACGGCCGTCAGACCGCGGCCCTCGGCATCAGCAACGCGGAGTGGGAGGTCCTCAAGGCCCTCGTCCTCTCGGGAGCCCCCTACCGCCTGGGCCCCAGCGACCTCGCCAAGCGCCTCGGCCTCACCCCGGCCGCGATGACCCACCGGATCGACCGCATGGTCGCCGAGTCTCTGGTGACCCGTGAGCGAGACGAGTCGAACCGCGTACGCGTCATCGTGGAACTGACATCGGAGGGGCGAGAGAAGTGGCTGGAGGCGATGCGCCTGGCGTCGGTCTTCGAGGAGGACCTGCTCCAGGACCTGACCCCCGACGAGCGAACGGCGCTGGGCGAAGTGCTCACGCGTCTGCTGCGCCGGGTCGAGCACGCCCAACCGGATGCCGGCGGGCGCCTCACCGACCTGGAATGACGCCCGCACCGAAAAGATCTTGACAGGGGTCGCTTGACAGCCCCATGCCGGATCCGTAGAGTTCTTCGGGTTGCCGCGGAGCCGTAACGGTTCTTCGACAGCACTTCCGCCGCAGCAGCGGCATCCAAACCACCAGCTCGACCTTCCCGACGGGGTTGATTCGGCACGCCCGAATTCAATTCGAATGGGGACTCGACGATCTGATCGACGCCGAACTGCTTCGATTTGAGAATCGCCGAGAGGGCGCGCTAGGGTTGGGGACGTCGGAACGGCCCAACAGCCGCGAAGGCAAACCCCGCTGACTGGGAATCAGGCCCGAAAGGATCTGGTAGAGTCGGAACCGCCGGAAAGGGAAACGCGAAAGCGGAAACCTGGAAAGCACCGAGGAAATCGGGTCGAGAAAAGATCTGATAGAGTCGGAAACGCAAGACCGAAGGGAAGCCCGGAGGAAAGCCCGAGAGGGTGAGTACAAAGGAAGCGACCGTTCCTTGAGAACTCA